>NZ_KV806815.1:0-117565 GCF_001811845.1 Corynebacterium sp. HMSC062E11 | reverse complement strand
ATCAGGTGTCTACCAAACAGGGGTCAGGTCCGTCGTCGGTTTTGCAGATGTGAAGCACTCCCCTAAGTCACAAACTCTGGTGTAGTTTTACTGCTTCTACAAAAAGGGTAAGTGCGCTTTTAGATTGTTTGAATTACTGGAGTTTGAACTCTACGAGGTCGACTTCGTCATCGGCAGCTAATCCGGGATAGTGAGTATCTAGCGCTTCCTGAAGCTCGGTGAGAGAACCAAAACCGTCATTTCTAGCTTGCTTTTCCGACAATTCACTTCGCTGGGTCGAGACAACGGACGTGACCTGTGCAGGAATGGTGACGACCTCTCCGGATTCTTTCTCGAAGACAATTTGGGCACTTCCTTCATGGAAAGGATCATCTACCCGGATGGTTTGTTGCTTTTCTCCGCTACGAATTGATTCCTCGTAGCCTTCCCACATGTAGATGCGCTGCTCTTGTTCCATATCTCGCCAGTTGAATGCGAAAGGCAAGAGTTCTTCTACGGTAAGTGCTTCAAGTCCATTGCTTCCGCGCACGATGCACCGAATGGACGGATCAACATCAAAAAGCACCTGGCGGCATTTACCGCAGGGAGGAATAACTTGACCAGTAGGTCCGTATACGGCGACTACTGCTTGGATTGGGTCCTCTGGATAACTAGCAGCATGGTTAGCTAAAGCCGAGACTTCCCCGCAAGGACCACCGAGGAAGTGGTGCGCGTTCAAACCGAGTACGTGTTTGCCTGATTTGGTGAGGAGTGCTGCGGCTACAGTGTGGTCTTCTCCGTCTTGAAAACGCTGTGCATGGGTGGTTGCTTTGGCTAGTAAATTTCGAAGTTCGTTGGTAATCACTCTTTAAGGGTAATAAATGCTAACGCGCTTTATCTATGCGAAGACAGAGATCGGGAACACCCCCCCGGATCATTTTCAGACAGGGACGAAAATAAGCCATACCGAAGCCAGCGACTAGTTCCACTGCCACAAGGCAGAAGGAACGCAGATAAACATAGCCTGCCCCAGCATGGGGCTAGGAGTACGAATCCTGGGCTCCTTCAAGCGGAACTGCCAACAACGTAATGGGATTAGGCTGGGATCTGGCGCGGGTCAGGAGGCGCAGCAGGAGAGTTTGGAGACGTCGGTGGTGAAGGACTGTGCGGCGATTTTGATCCCTTCGGCCATGGTCAGGTATGGGCACCAGAGGTTCGCGACCTGGTCAACGGTCATGCCGGCCTCGAGGATGTAGACTCCGGCGGCGGCCAGGTCACCGGCCTCCTTGCCGACGGCGGTGATCCCCACAATCCGTCCGGTGTCGGCGTCGGCGACGATTTTGATGAAGCCGCGGGTGTCCCGGTTCACCAGTGCCCGGGGAACGTATTCCAGGGGCAGGACCCGGCATTCACACCGGATGCCCGCCTCGTTGGCTTCCTTGTCGGTCATGCCGACCGCGGCCAGTGACGGGCTGGTGAACGTCACGCGGGGCAGGTGCCGGTAGTCGACCTCGCGCCCGGCGTTGTTGAAGGCGTTCTCCACCATCAGGGTTCCGTGGGCGGACGCGACGTAGACGAATTCTCGGTGCCCGGTCACATCCCCTGCGGCCCAGATCCTGGGGTTGGAGCTGGCGAGTGTGCTCTCGACCAGGATCTGGCCGGTGTCGCCGGTCTTGACGCCGACGGCGTCCAGGTTCAGTCCGTCGGTGACGGCGCGTCGGCCGGTGGCTACCAGCAGCTTTGCGGCGCGGAATTCCTCCTGGCCCCCGGCGACCGTGGCGGTGACAAGGACCTCTGCGCCGGCGGGATCTGTGCGGACCGAAGTTACGGCTGCGCGGCGGACCACGCGGATGCCCTCGTCGGCGAAGACGCCCATCAGCGCACGGGAGGCTTCCGGTTCCTCGTGCGAGGCAAGCCTGGAGCGGACCAGCAAGGTCACTTTGGATCCGAGGCGGGCAAAAAGCTGCGCCTGCTCCAGGGCCACGTACCCGCCGCCGAAGACGATCAGGGACTCGGGCACCTCGTTCAGTTCCATGGCGGTGGTCGAGGTCAGGTAGTTGACTTCATCCAGTCCCGGCACCGGGGGTGCCCACGGGGTCGAACCGGTCGCGACCAGATAATGGGCGGCGGTCAGGGAGTCGCGGGTGCCGTCGGGTCCGGTGATTTCCAGGACCGGTTCCTCCGGGGTGCCGGCGAACACCGCGGTGCCCTGGCGCAGGTCCCATCCGTAGTCGGCGGCCAGATCCACGTATTTATCCGAGCGCATTCCCTCGACCAGGGAGCGTTTCCCGTCTATCAGTACACCCATGTCCACCGGGGCGGCGGAAGTGCTGATCCCGGGGAACCTTCCGGTCGCATCCACAGCGACATGCCGGGCTTCGGCGGCGGCCAGCAGGGCTTTGGAGGGAACGCACCCGGTGTTCACACAGGTCCCGCCCACCGTGGAGCGTTCGATCATCACGACCCGATTGCCCAGCTTGGTGGCCCGGATGGCGGCGGCGAAGGCGCCGCCTCCGGAACCGATCACGGCTAAATCAAAATCTGGTGCTGCCTCAGGCATTAGTCCTCCTTGGAGTCTCGAATGAACACCCCGGGGGCGTTCCTTTTTGCATGCTGTCCCCAGTCTGCACCTTCCCCTGCACGGGAAGGTCAAGAACGGGAGCGAAGAGATCGGTGTTGCTACGGAAGTGTTGTGTCAAGAAATTCCTTCAGGGCATCGGCCTTCATGGGCCGGGAATCGGCCCGGCCCAGGATGTCACCGTCAGGTGCGATGACGACGGTACTGTCCAGGGATGTGACCGCGTACTTTTGGGTGAGTTCCCCGGTCCGGTCGACAACGAAGGGGTATCCGGGTGTGCCGGCCATTTCGCGGAACTGGTCCACTTGGGTTTTTGTGGTCTCCGGCGTCACGTCCACGGCGACGAAGTCTGCCTTATCGGCATATTCCTGTTCCAGTTCCTTCATCGCTTCTGCCTGCGGAACGCAGGTATAGCACCAGCTCGCCATGAAATACAGCACTGTCGGGCGGGTGGAAGGGACGGTGAGGGCCTTGCCGTCCACAGATGTGATCTCGATCCTGTCCACGTTGTTTGCGCCCGCTGGCCCGGCGGCGGGAGCGGTTTCGCTCCCGCGGTTCAACGCAGTGAGGGCCAGGACCAGGATGAGGGCCGCGGCCGCTACGACGGCAGTAATGGTGAAGATCCGCCGGTGGTTTCTGGTCGTTGTCATGGGTTTCCTTTCTGGTTGGTGCGCCCTGGCGCCGTGTCGGGAAGAAGATGTTCCGGGCCGCAGCACGCTTCGGTGCTGTCGCTGCTCTCAGCCCCATCCGTGATTGCGCTGTTGTCCTGTGCCTTGCTTTTACTGCGGCGCCGCAGGGCCAGGGCCGCGGCGGCGAGGACGGCGGCCACCGCGGTGAGGGTGATGATGGGCCAGTTGCCCGAGATGAAACCGGACAGCGCCACGCTGGCTTCGGTGACCGTCCCGCCCATGATCTCCCCGGCCTGCCCGCCGGACAGGGCCGGAACCCAGTAGAGCAACAGGTAGATCCCTGCGAGGATAAGCGCGGCTCCGCCGAGACGATTAACAAACGGCAGGATCCTTCGGACGTGGCGTGCCAGGACGTCCCGCGCTACCGCTGCACCGAGGGACAGAAGGACCAGCACCACCGAGGAGCCCAAGGCGTAGGCGGCGAAGACCGCCAGCAGCCCGGCCAGGCTCCCGGTGGACACAGCCTGGGCGACAACAGCCAGCAGCAGGGCCAGGCTGCAAGAGAGCGCAGCCACCGCATAGGCCACCCCGTAGCCAAAGACCGCCCTGAGGCCCGAACTGGTCCCGTCCGTCTTCAGAATCCGGGGCAGGTTCAACCTCGCCCCGGGCAGCTGCCATCCGAACACCATGCCAAGGCCGGCAACCACAATAACCGCTCCGATCAGCGCCGCCGCCCAGGGAAGCGCCGACGCCACCGACCGCAGGCCTACAGCGGCGAGCAGGCCGGCCGTAACAAAGACAGTGGCGAAACCGGCGCTGAGGGCAACCCCGGCCTGAAGACCTGCAAGCAACGGCCGCTTCCGTCCCGCACCGGGGCCTGAACCAATGAAATACGCCAGATAGGTTGGCAGCATCGCAAACCCGCATGGATTCACCGTGGCAAGCATTCCGGTCAGAAAGGCCAGACCCAAAACACCCGTCATCCCTGTGACCCCGCATCCTCAGAAGCACCGGCCCGGGACTGCCCGGACCGCTCCTGCTCCGACGATGAATGAGGTGTTGGAGTAGAACCCGCGGACAGGCTGGCCCCCGGGCGGGAACGGGCGCAACAATCCGTCCCCGGGCTGCCCCGACGCTGCGCCCGCAGGAGCAGGGCCCCCGCGGCAAGGGCTGCGGCGGCAATGAACCAGAGGTTGCCGGCCATTGCGCCGGCCGCGGCGAAAACACCGGCTGCAGCCGTCAGAACGGGTACCCCGCAGCACACCAGCGCCACCATCACAACACCAAGGAAGGACAGCAGAGTGCCTGCCGCAAGCACCAGGCCAGAGCGCTTCCGGCCCTTCACTTTTATTGACATGATCATCCCTTCATATGTCCGGCTCGTGTCCGGAACCCCGACAGGGGACCCCAACACGAAACCGGACGGCCAGTAGTACGTCACACCCCATTATCAACCTTCCACTAAGGGGGAAGGTCAAGCTGGCGACGGGACCTGTTGGTTTGCGGGTGCCGATGCGGAACGTTCCAGTACGATGGAAGGGTCATATGCGATTTTTTGGAACGAGATGAGGACCCGAAATGCGAATCGGTGAAGTTGCTGATGCTGCCGGTATAACAACCAAGACGATCAGGTTCTATGAGGACCGGGGCCTGCTCCCACCGGCTGAGCGCTCGGCCAACGGCTATCGTGACTACACCCACGACACCCTCAGCCGCCTCGAATTCATTCGCCGCAGCCAAATCGCCGGGCTGACCCTGGCGCAGATCCAGGGCATTCTGCGGATCCGCGATAGCGGTTTGACGCCTTGCACCCACGTACGGGATGTCCTGGGGAAACAGTTGCAGGACCTGGACCGGAAAATCGCGGAGCTCACCGCGCTCCGGGTGACCGTGGCCGAACAATATGCAACCGCCGAGGTGGCCGACCCTCAGCGCTGCGATGCTGAACAAATCTGCAGTTACATCTGAGCCCGCCGCAGGCTAAGGGGCTTCACTGAGCCGGCTCCCGCCGCGGCCAGTGCCGTCCGCAGTTACGCAGCACCCGGCTCCACGGCACGGAAGACCTCCGTGCCCGCGGCGTCCAGGATTACAGCGGTGCTTACCTGGTTTATCCGGTAGGCGGTGATGAGCCGCGTATCGGCATCAGAGGCAAAGGCCAGGGATGACGCCCCATTTCCGGCCAGGAATTCCCTGATTTCATCGGCCGTCTCGTAGGACGCGATGTCCACCGCGACATAGTTCACGGCAGCAGGAGAGCTTCGCTGGACCTTGGCAAGCACCCGGGCTCCCGGCTCGAGGGTCAAGCCCCATGGTGATGCCGTGGCCCGGCGAGTGAGCGAGGTCAGGCCGGTTGGCGGCGGCTTTCGGTGGGAATGATCTGGGGTAGGAACCGGACGTAGAGGATCATGCTCTGATTCTTATTCTCTCCGAGACAGATAACACTTGCAAAAGTTGATTACACCCCACTTTTACAATAAGGTACATGTTTGAATTTCGCGTATATTCGCCGACTTTAAAGACAACGTTCTTCTACGGTAGGGAGCCAAGCTTTGAGCAGGCCTGGGACAAGGCCGTGGTCTACATTTTGAATGATGCCCGTTGGAAAGACCAAAGCAATATCATTGATGCCATAGCTGCAACGGAGACAAAGTCAGAACATGCCACAAATGGGTGGATAGACGTCAGCCTTGGCCGGAATATGCAAAATGTTTACGAGCAACACGAAGTTGCGGTCATGATTGATAAAACTGCACGTGTCATGAACAATTTAGGACACTGAGTTAAGTCGGTTAGGGTACACCACGTTACGAGATAATCTTCCAACTCTTGCTCAAGCAGTCAGTCCGGTAGAAGTGATAACTCACGTCCCCTCTACCAACCGCAGTCCCGGACGCGACCGTGGGGCACTTGCTAGTGCCCTCAATTCTGCTCTCGGTCATATATCCGAAATCGTCTCACACCAGCGGCTTTAGAATCTTCAGGTGATAACACCGGCGCGTCCCACACAATAAGCCCAGATCGTTTTTCAGTGATAGATCCTGCTGCAGTCGCCGGTCGGCACGTGCTGCTAGTGGAGGACACTTGGGTCAGCGGAGCCAGTGCGCAATCAGAAGCGGTATCTCTGCACCGAGCAGGCGATCACCATGTCACTGTCATGTGTATCGCCAGGATGCTGAAAGCCAAGTGGGAAGACGGGACTTACTTGGCATCTCAATACGCCACCTTGCTGCCTCCACAGCAAGACACTACAGTTTTCAATCCTTAAACAAGGAGATCTGAACATACTTTTAGACGGCGCTGTTGCAAAGTTGGGCCAGGGCACGGTGTTTACCTACGGGCACCCGAACCCAGACGCGGTGATCGTCAGCCGGATATTCGAGACAGCTTAAGCACCCCGGAGCAAGGACAACTAATGTCTTGAGGGTAGGCTTTTCGACCCTGGCCCAACTTTGCAACAGCACCGCGTAGGTAAAATAACGGGTTAAGTGACAATTTTCGATTATGTGACCTTGGATGACTGTGTCGTTTTGAGGAGTCGTCTGCACGGATTTCAGAAGTCCTCTGTACTATCGCCATCCACTCCGGAGAGGCCGCGGGCGTTCGTCCACTTCATCTGGAACGCGACTCGACAGAGCGCATTCAATCGGATGGTCTTTTTCTCCCTGCGAAGGATGGGGGCACTTTAGGGTGCCAGGGTGTTGACCAGATCGAGGAATTCCTCAGCGTAGGCAATTTGCTTGCGTAGCTTTTCGTAGCGGGTGCGCGTCTCCTCACGAATGTCGGCAAGGGTGGCCTTGGCATTACTCCGTGCCTGCTGTGCGGTATCACTTTCCTGCCCGCCATCTGAACTATGAAGAATCTCCGCAGCTTCCAGGAATTCTCGCATCTGATCCAGAGTAAACCCCAGCGGTTTCATCCGTCGCACCAGCAAAACACGACGTACATCAGCCTCACTATAAAGCCTGAACCCACCAGGGCTACGCCCCGATGGGGTAATCAGGCCGACGTTGTCATAATAACGCAAGGTGGGAATCGACAACCCCGTCTGGTCAACGACCTCGCCGATCTTGAAATTACTGTTTTGCATTGCCTGTTCTCCTTCACGGTGATGTTGCCCACGGGTTCCTGTGCCTGGGTTGGCGGTTGAGTAAAACTCCCGCTACCATGACCACCATCACCAAACCTAAAGTTACTAGAGGGTTGGATTCCTTTCGGGCGTTCGCCCAGTTACCTATCCCCTCAAAGATTGGACATCTATGACTGAAACTAGCACGGCGGCCCCCCGCCCCCTCCTGAGTCCAGACGGCGCTGATGCCCCTACCGGGATCATCGCATCCTTCCGTTACGCATTTTCTTCCCCCGCCCGTATCCGTATAGAGATTCTGGCCGGACTGGCGGTATCCCTGGCGCTGATCCCTGAGGCCATTGCCTTTTCCATCCTTGCCGGTGTTGACCCAGCCATGGGTCTGTTTTCCTCGGTAGTCATGGCCATTGCGATCGCCTTTACCGGTGGCCGCCCGGCAATGACCACCGGCGCCACCGGGGCTATTGCCCTAGTCATTGCTCCTGTGGCGCGTGGTTACGGGATGGATTATTTCATCGCCACCGTCTTGTTGGGCGGTGTCCTACAAATCGTGCTCGGCGCCCTCGGTGTGGCGAAACTTCAGCGTTTTATCCCCCGATCGGTGATGCTGGGTTTCGTCAATGCACTGGGCATTATGATTTTCACCGCCCAACTCGAACACCTCATTGATGTGCCTTGGATGGTCTACCCACTCGTCGGCTTGGGTGTGGTGATCATGATTTTCTTCCCCAAGCTCACCAGTGTGATCCCCGCCCCGCTGGTCACGATTATCGTGCTCACCGGTTTGGTCATTGCCGCCGGTTTGACTGTCCCGACGGTCTCGGACATGGGCAAGATGCCGGAGACCTTACCGTCCCTGTTTATTCCGAACGTGCCGTGGACGTTGGAGACCCTGCAGATCATCGCGCCTTATGCCCTGGCCATGGCCGTGGTCGGTCTCATGGAATCGTTGATGACCGCCAAGCTCGTCGATGACATCACCGACACTCATTCCGATAAAACTCGTGAATCCTGGGGACAGGGGGTGGCTAATATTGCCTCCGGTTTCTTCGGCGGCATGGGTGGCTGCGCGATGATCGGTCAAACCATGATCAACGTCCGCGAATCCGGGGCACGTACCCGCCTATCCACCCTGTTAGCCGGTGTGTTCCTGCTGGTCCTGGTCCTGGCACTGGGCGACATCGTTGGCATGATCCCGATGGCTGCGCTGGTGGCAATCATGATCATGGTCTCGGTCGGCACCATCGACTGGCACTCGGTGCATCCACGCACCCTTAAACTCATGCCGGTCTCTGAGACCATTGTTATGGCCGTGACGATTATTGCCACCCTAGCCACCAGCAACCTGGCCATTGGTGTGGTGCTGGGTGTGGTCACCGCGATGATCATGTTCGCCCGTCGGATGGCACATATCGCTTCCATTGAAAAGGTCTCCGAGATCGACGGCGACGGCGATGGCGAGATTGATACTCGTACCTACCGGGTGCATGGCCAGTTGTTTTGGGCATCAAGCAATGACCTGGTTTATCGCTTTGATTACACCGATTCTGCCCGTCATATCACTATTGATCTCACTGAGGCGGAGATCTGGGATGCCTCCACGGTCGCGACCTTTGACGCGATTACGCAGAAGTTCCAGGACAGAGGCAAAACCGTGTCCATTATCGGGCTCGACGGTCCCAGTCAGGACCGGCTGAACCGACTGTCTGGCCGGCTTGGCACCGGCCACTAACATCCCCCGACTCGAGCACATCGACTTGGCGCCCCAACTTATAACCGGGGCGCCAGTTTATTGGTGCTGTTGCACAGTTGGGGCAGTAGGAAGAGTGACGTGAAATAGTCACAGCCATGGGTATCTTCTCCGGTCGTCATTTCCCCCGTGACATCATTCTATGGGCAGTGCGGTGGTACTGCCGCTACGGGGTGAGCTACCGCGATCTGGAGGAAATGATGACTTCAGCGGGGCGTGCCGGTCGATCACACCACGATCTACCGCTGGGTCCAGAAATACGCCCCTGAGCTGGACAAGCAAACACGGTGGTACCGGCAGGTACCTGACTGCCAGGCCAGTTCCTGGCGGGTCGATGAGACCTATATCCGAGTCGGCGGCAGGTGATGCTACCTCTATCGGGCGATCACCGCCGGTGGCCAGACCGGTATAGGATAGTCGCTTTATAGGTCCATGCTGATTCGCGCTCTGGGGTACACCCATCTGTACGCGCTGACCTGCGGCGTTGTGGGTTGTGCCGAGCGTGCTGCCGGAGTCCCTTTCAGTGTCCCTGGGGTAGGAGCGGCCGCATGAAGGTGCGCTCGTACCGCAGGACGCACTCGGACTCGTCTCGAATCCGGTCAGCGGCGATGAAGTCCGAGTGGGTGCCGAACAAGGTGCGGTACTGCTCGTAGGCAGCCAGGCTGGGGAAGCTGAACAGGGATTCCGCACGGTCACTCACACCTTCCGCGGGTAGGTAGTACCCGTGGTGGGTGCCGCCGTGTTCGTCGACATGCCGCATCCAAGCGCGGGCGAACTGTTCAAAGGCTGCGATCTGGTCGGGGTCGATGGTGTAGTGGACGACACAGGTGATCACATCCACAACGCTAGGCCCACAGGCGCTCATTGGGGAGCCTTTGTCTGTGCGCCTCGTGGTGCAGCACACCAATCTGCCTGGTTTACCTGCGGAAATGCGTCAGTTCGCCAAGTTGGCGCCGAGTTCAACGGTGAGAACTCCGACGGCGATGAGGAGGATGCCGAGGGCCATGGTTCGGGTGAGGGGTTCGTGGAAGATGACCCGGGCGAGGATCGCGGTGAGAGCTACGCCGGATGCTGCCCAGATGCCGTAGGCGACGCCAAGGGCCATGCCGTCGGCCAAGGCGAGACTTAAGGCGACGAACGCCACGAGATACCCCGCGATGACGCCGATGAACCATTTCTTCACCCGGCCACCGTCGGAGGCTCGTAGCGACATGGTCGCGACGACTTCGGACAAGATGGCGCCTGCGAGGAAGATCCATCTCATGAGTTGACTCCTGCTTCCTGGGCTGCGGTTTGCTGAGCTTTCTGGGAGCCGAGTTCGACGGTGAGGACACCGCTGATGATCGCAACCATTCCAAGACCCATCACAGCGGTCAGAGGTTCACCGAAAATCGCGGCGGATAGCACGGCGGCGAGCACGACCCCGCTGGCTCCCCAGATGCCATAGGCGACGCCGATCTGCATTCCTTCGCGCAGGCAGAAGGTGAGGAAGACGAAAGTGCCGATGTATCCGGCAGCAACCACGATGTACCAGGATGGGTGATTGAGCGCCGCCTTGAGAGACAGCGTCGCCGCCACTTCGGTAGTGATGGCGCCAGCGAGCAGGAACCACTGCTTCATGGGGTTGTTCCTTCGATCAGGGAGCGAATGCTGGAGACGACGGCTTCGAGATCCGCGCCGTGGAGGGTGGACACACCTGTGGCCTGGGCGCCCCAGAGTCCGTCGGCGGCGAGTCGGGCGGTGGTCAGCCTGGCTCGGGTGGCGGCGTCGAGATCGTCCGGGAGTTCGAGCCAGCGGCCCATCCGCGTAGTCCACGGTTCGGTGAGTTCGGGCCGATACGTCGCTTGGCCCCAGATGATGAACTCGGCGCGCTTGGCGGCCCCGTGGGCGGCGACGTGAACGTAGCTCAGGAGCCGCTCGGTGGCGTTGGCGTTCTCGAGGGGCTTGCCAAGGGTGGCAGTCATGTCGTTCTCGACGTTGGCCGCAGCGTGGTCGACGATCGCGGCGAGCAGTACGTCGCGGTTGCGGAAGTGATATAGCAATCCCGGTTTGGTGAGCCCGGCCTCGTGGGTCACTGCGTCAAGGGTAATGTCGCCACCCTCCGCTGCGTTCATGACGCGGAGGGCAGCTTCCAGGATCTCGGAGCGCCGACTGGTTCGCATATAGCTAACTTTACCATTTGGTAGGTGAAGCCTTCAACTGCGGGCGCTGGTAGGGGCACCTGGGGTACACCCTATTGTTACGCCGGTGTGCGGCAGAATGTTTCCTGTAAAATAGGGCCGTTCCTAGCATTGTTTTACACGTGTCTAGCGGGGTCTAAGCCTTATGTTTACAGAAAGTGGTGAGTGTGATGTTATCGTCTGACGGTTTCCATATTGAAAGTCATATTGACTCTGTACCCGCGTTGGCGCGGGTGAAAGATCTGCATGGTGGACTCTCGTCGGGGCAGCAGGCGTTGGGCAGGATTGTACAATCCTTGCTTGCTGACGCTGATGGCCTCGACGGTGTTCAGCTTTATGCCCTCTCGGATGCAATCGAGTCGTATCGTGATGCAGTCATAGAACAAGAGAATGCCGCCTTTAAACCTTCGCGGAGCGAAGACTAATGGTCAATGACTCTGGTTCGCATGGGCAGCGGGTGGGCTATATCCGTGTCTCCACGGTGGAGCAGAATAATCAGCGCCAGAAAGAACTACTCAATGCTTCCGGCAGGATTGACCGGTTTTTTGAAGATAGGATTTCCGGCCGCACCAAGACTGCCCGCCCTGGACTTGTCGAGTGTATGGCGTACGTGCGAGACGGTGACGAACTTGTCGTGTCGTCGATTGACCGTCTCGCCCGATCGCTGACAGATCTGCGCGGTATTGTTGATGAACTTACCGGCAAGGGTGTGACTGTTACTTTCCTGCATGAGAATCTCGCGTTTGCGAAAGACACGTCCGATCCGCGCGCGGATTTAATGCTCGGAATTCTCGGTAGCTTCGCGGAGTTTGAGCGGGCCATTATCCGCGAGCGCCAGGCGGAGGGGATTGCGTTGGCGAAAAAGGCCGGAAAGTACAAAGGCCGCAAACCCGCTCTTAGCCCGCAGCAAGTAGCGGAGATTAAACGGCGCATATTGGCAGGGGAGTCAAAGGCAGCACTAGCGCGGGAATTTGGGGTAACCCGTCCTACGGTGTATCGAGCATTGAAAAACACCTAGGGTAGTGCAGCCGTGATGGTAGATCAGCGCGCCCATGAGCCCCGTCATATGTCTTGCCATATGGCGGGACATATGTTTAGGCATATGCTAAAGCATATGTCGGCAGTTATGTAGCACTGCCAGCATTTTCGTGCGTCTAGATAGGGTGACAGGCAGAGAAATTAGCGGTGTTGAGTGCAGCTGCAAGTAGCACTGTACGGGTTTCCCCTCATGGGCGGCTTTTATAAAGGCAGGGGTGAAATCATGCTTCTAGGTCTCGTCAGGGGTGGCTGCTAACGTTAGTGCCGGTTCACAATCATGCCCCGCCACCTGTGGTGGGGCGTGGGCGTGACTTCCTCGTCGGTGCGCGGTAAGGCCCGCGCGTGACGTGGGCTGTCCCGCGCGCCTTTTTCAGGCGAGCGGACAACCCTACGACGTAAAGGGAGGTAGACAATGGGTAAACACTCATTGGATACACCCGGTCGCAAAAGAAAAGACCTTGATGCCACCAAGCTTGACTGGCTAGATGTGGCTACCAAGGTCATAGTTCTTGTGACCGTAATCGTGAAGCTCGTTACCGCGATGCTTCACGTGGGTCTTTAGGCCCGAGGGTCTCAACGAGCTGGCACTCGTTGGGGCCCTTTTTATTGTGCAGCCGCAATTCAGGGATGAACTGTGCTGTCACTTTTTAGGCTAATGGGCGCGCGAAGGTTTCGCAATACTCCCACACTGAGCCCGTAGCCCTCCTTTTCTCTACTGCGGGCGGGAATCTGCGTATTCGTGCGCCCGCGAGTCCTGCCATATGGCGGAACATATGTTTAGGCATATGTTATAGCGTATGTTCCGCCATATGCTAAAGCATATGTTCTGTGTTATGCAGGTTTACCTGCTAGTTCTTGCGTTTAGGCGGAGTCCGAAAATGGTAATCCACAAGGCTAGTAGGCCGAAGGAGATGAGCAGTGCGGCCAGTTCTCGCGAGAGACCGGCCTGGGTGAAAAGGAAGGAGGGGACAAGGATCATTGCTGCGCTTATGCTGCCTCCAAGCGCGGCGTAATACATACGGTCTTCTGGCCGTTCGCGGCGGATGGTCTGGATGATTAAGACGAAAAGTACTGCGAGTGCGGCGAGGGTGATGGTCGTGTACATTCCTTCTCCTTTCGGGACTGGTGCCCATTTTATCGGTGAGGGTGTGCACGGTCTGTGTGCTGCGTTTTCCAAGAGTCAGGGTGTGTTAGTGTTATCCCCCGTAAGATCCTGATGAGCAGTTGAACAAACTGCACCACCGGAAGTAACAAACTCGAAAGGGTATGTTACCTCCGGTTTCTTTCATTTTTCAATCTTTGAGGTGCGAAGATTGCACGCGTGGGGATTGAGGGTGTGAATCCCACTGTCGTGGGTTTGATGAGGTAGTCGATGTTGCGGAAGCTTTGGCATCGGCGTGCGTTGTGCTCCGTACGTTGTTTCAAAAACGGGTTTCATCAAACGGAACAAAACCTGGGACACTTCATATCCCACCCCAGGCCTAATGACTTGGGTGCAGCGGCAACGCTCATCCGATTTAGGCAGAGTCGTTGCAGGATCCAGTGGGTCACCTGGTCCGTGGTCTTTGAATTGTCGGGCGCGCAGGCAAGGCCAGCACGGAAGATCTTCTGCAAGCAACGCTTGTTGGTGCACCGGTAGCGTGGAAGGCGCACATGAAGTTGTTGGGTGGCCGACGATGGGCAGATCGACCAGGCTGCGGATGACGTGGTCGCGGAATACTCCAGGCTGCCCGCAGGTAGGGCATTCATTGATCGGCTCGACGGGTTCGGCTTCAATAACAGTGACGTCACCGTTTTCTGTGGCACCGGTGATAGTAGTTCCTAGTTTTGCGGTGCGGCAGATGGTATCGACGATGACATTTCCGTTAGGCTGCACAGTAGGTCCTTAGTTTTGTACGGATGGATTAGATACCTTTTTCCTACAAAGCCAAGGCCCTAGGTGGCAGGCTGGTTGTGGGCCAGAACCCGAAGGAGGTCCGCACCCATGTCCCCACACGATATTCCCCCGCTGATCCCCAAGCCACCAGAGAAGGATTGGGCCGATTACAACACCAACCCCGACCCCGGCAGGACTCGTAAACGTCGGCGTGCAAGCATGCTTTCTGCACGCGATGTGCTGGCGTTGCCGACTGTCACCCTTGCACCCGGTGCCACGCTTTCCGATAGTGAGTTGGTCATGCCGGATGCTGCGGCAGTCGTGTTTATCCCCAACACTGAATGCTCATGTACGGTAAAGAAGCAAGCAACCGAAAACAATAGATAGACCGCCAGCACTACACTATTCCGAACCAAAGACCAAAAGATAAGCATTTTGAGAAAATCTAAACTTTTGGATTTTCCTACAATGCCGACTACGGCGGAATCCCTCCCACTCCTTATATATTTCTTTTGAGGTTACCCTCGTTTAGTGGACACCCAACTTGTACGGATGTTGTGTCCGTAGGAGAGGATGTTCATTGTGAGTCAACAACGCAAGAAGTACACGCCGGAGTATCGGCGTGAAGCCGCGAATCTCGTGATTGAGTCGCAGCGCCCGACCGCTCATGTGGCCCGAGAGATCGGTGTCGCCCCGGGGCTTTTGGGCAAGTGGGTCAAAAATGAGCGGGAGCGCCGAGGCGCTGCCGATGGGATGAGCGCGGCGGATCTTCGGGCCGAGAATGCGCGCTTGCGCCGGGAGCTGGCAGAAGCTCGGATGGACAACGAGTTTTTGTCAAAAGCGACAGCCTTCTTCGCCGCGAAGCAACGCGAACAGAAAAGTTCGAACTAATGCGGCGAGAGAAGGCAAACTACAGCATCAAACGTATGGCACGCTTGTTGAAGGTGTCACGGTCCGGCTACTACAAATGGTTCCATACCCAGCAGCAACGACTCTTAGGTCACGATGATCGGGCAGCGTTTTATGACGATGTTGACTGCAAGATCCACCAGATTTGGGCTGACTCTGATCAGGTCTACGGTGCACCGCGCATTACCGCAGAACTGGCTGAGCGCTACGGCATTGCGCTCAACCGGAAGACCGTGGCTAAGCGGATGCGCCTGATGGGCATTGAGGGGATTTCACCGCGGGCCTTCGTCCCGGTGACCACGATTCAGTCCAAGCGTAAGTCCAGGCTTCCTGACCTGGTTAAGCGCATGTTTGATGCAGGTGAGCTCAATCGGGTGTGGATGTCGGATATTACCTACCTGCGCACCGGTGAAGGCTGGTTGTACTTGTGTGCGGTCCGTGATGGTCATTCCCGCCGAGTGCTGGGCTGGGCTATGGATAGTGTGCAAGATGCTTCCCTGGTCGAGCGGGCCCTGCGGATGGCGTATACGCTACGCGGTGAGGTTCCTGATGGCCTGGTGTTTCACGCTGACCGTGGGGCACAGTTTACCAGCGAGCAGCTCTGGGATGTCTGCCGCGGCCTGGGCATTGCCCAGTCCGTCGGGCGTACCGGGGTGTGCTTTGATAACGCGATGGCCGAGTCGTTCTGGTCGACGTTGAAGACTGAATTTTACGACCGGCAACGCTGGCCTACCAGGGATGCTGCACGCACGGGTGTCGCCCGCTGGATTGAAGTGGTCTACAACCGCCGCCGGCGCCACTCCGCACTCGGGATGGTCAGCCCCGTCGACTTCGAGCACCACATCACCCAGACCACCAACGAAGAAGAAACAGCTGCCTAACCATGAGGTAGCTCCACTACGTGTCCACCATTTGCGGGCAAGCCCACTTTCTGTATACATTGAATTTGTATTTAGTAAAATGCAGACAACACCACGGATCGGCTTTTGGCTGGACAATTCCAACCAAACACCGCAGCAGACAGTAGAAACCATTCTGAACGTTAGGAAGCCGGTATGATTGTTACATATAAGGGGAAGAAAAATTTCTTTTAGATACTTGTTTTCCTAAAACTGATGTGATATAATAATTCAATTCCAGAAAAGGAGTAAAAAATATGCGGCAAGGTATTCTTAAATAAAACTATAATCAAATAGTGGGAACAAAGGATTATGATAGTCCCTTTTGTAGGGGCTTAGTTTTTTGTACCCAATTTAAGAATACTTTTGCCTTATCAATTTTGACATATCCCCAAAAACAGCACTCACAAACAGGTGTATGCTGTATATGTGTATGTCCGCAAATTATCATCCCCAGTGGTAAAAGTATTTTACTGCTGGGGATTTTTATGCCCTTCGGGGCAGTAAAGGGAGGACAATCACATGAAAATAATCAATATTGGAATTCTTGCCCATGTAGACGCTGGAAAGACGACCTTGACGGAGAGCCTGCTATATGCCAGCGGAGCCATTTCAGAACCGGGGAGCGTCGAAAAAGGGACAACGAGGACGGACACCATGTTTTTGGAGCGGCAGCGTGGGATTACCATTCAAGCGGCAGTCACTTCCTTCCAGTGGCACAGATGTAAAGTCAACATTGTGGATACGCCCGGCCACATGGATTTTTTGGCGGAGGTGTACCGCTCTTTGGCTGTTTTAGATGGGGCCATCTTGGTGATCTCCGCTAAAGATGGCGTGCAGGCCCAGACCCGTATTCTGTTCCATGCCCTGCGGAAAATGAACATTCCCACCGTTATCTTTATCAACAAGATCGACCAGGCTGGCGTTGATTTGCAGAGCGTGGTTCAGTCTGTTCGGGATAAGCTCTCCGCCGATATTATCATCAAGCAGACGGTGTCGCTGTCCCCGGAAATAGTCCTGGAGGAAAATACCGACATAGAAGCATGGGATGCGGTCATCGAAAATAACGATAAATTATTGGAAAAGTATATCGCAGGAGAACCAATCAGCCGGGAAAAACTTGTGCGGGAGGAACAGCGGCGGGTTCAAGACGCCTCCCTGTTCCCGGTCTATTATGGCAGCGCCAAAAAGGGCCTTGGCATTCAACCGTTGATGGATGCGGTGACAGGGCTGTTCCAACCGATTGGGGAACAGGGGAGCGCCGCCCTATGCGGCAGCGTTTTCAAGGTGGAGTATACAGATTGCGGCCAGCGGCGTGTCTATCTACGGCTATACAGCGGAACGCTGCGCCTGCGGGATACGGTGGCCCTGGCCGGGAGAGAAAAGCTGAAAATCACAGAGATGCGTATTCCATCCAAAGGGGAAATTGTTCGGACAGACACCGCTTATCCGGGTGAAATTGTTATCCTTCCCAGCGACAGCGTGAGGTTAAACGATGTATTAGGGGACCCAACCCGGCTCCCTCGTAAAAGGTGGCGTGAGGACCCCCTCCCCATGCTGCGGACGTCGATTGCGCCGAAAACGGCAGCGCAAAGAGAACGGCTGCTGGACGCTCTTACGCAACTTGCGGATACTGACCCGCTTTTGCGCTGCGAGGTGGATTCCATCACCCATGAGATCATTCTTTCTTTTTTGGGCCGGGTGCAGTTGGAGGTTGTTTCCGCTTTGCTGTCGGAAAAATACAAGCTTGAAACAGTGGTAAAGGAACCCACCGTCATTTATATGGAGCGGCCGCTCAAAGCAGCCAGCCACACCATCCATATCGAGGTGCCGCCCAACCCGTTTTGGGCATCCATCGGACTGTCTGTTACACCACTCCCGCTTGGCTCCGGTGTACAATACGAGAGCCGGGTTTCGCTGGGATACTTGAACCAGAGTTTTCAAAACGCTGTCAGGGATGGTATCCGTTACGGGCTGGAGCAGGGCTTGTTCGGCTGGAACGTAACGGACTGTAAGATTTGCTTTGAATACGGGCTTTATTACAGTCCGGTCAGCACGCCGGCGGACTTCCGCTCATTGGCCCCGATTGTATTGGAACAGGCATTGAAGGAATCAGGGACGCAACTGCTGGAACCTTATCTCTCCTTCACCCTCTATGCGCCCCGGGAATATCTTTCCAGGGCTTATCATGATGCACCGAAATACTGTGCCACCATCGAAACGGTCCAGGTAAAAAAGGATGAAGTTGTCTTTACTGGCGAGATTCCCGCCCGCTGTATACAGGCATACCGTACTGATCTGGCCTTTTACACCAACGGGCAGAGCGTATGCCTTACAGAACTGAAAGGGTATCAGGCCGCTGTCGGCAAGCCAGTCATCCAGCCCCGCCGTCCAAACAGCCGCCTGGACAAGGTGCGCTATATGTTTCAGAAGATAATGTAACGTCTTGCGCAATGCAAGCGTTCATTGCTGGCTATTGCGAAATATCATTGAGCGAGGACCCCAATATCTTGTGCCACGCCCGAACCCCCGGCGAACTAATCAATGCACTCTAAAACCGGAAGAGCCCTTTTAGTACTACTGGTGGATTTCGGTTTTGGTGGGGATTAACGCCGCCGGCTTCGGTTTTTCCGTTGAGGAGGTCGTTGACTACTTCCCGATGGTGAAATGGGTCGATGGTGAGGTAGAGAGGAACCAGTCACCTGGAAGAGATCGATCCAGTCGTTGGTGTGCAATCTGGGAGGTAGGGTCGCGGGGTCGATTCCTCGCGAGCGCAACCATGATTGTGTTTCTGAACGTGATGAAAACAACCCTGCCCTTCGGAGAATTTCCCCTATCCCGCGTCCCCGGGCAGTGAAAACGGTGTGCACCATCGCCTGAAAGGCTTTGCGCTGCTCTATCGGAATCTTCGGGTCACCCACCCGGCGGATCACTAAGATCCCCCCGTCAACGTTTGGCTGTGGCCGGAAAGCAGACCTTGGTACCCGAGAACCCAGGTGAAATGTGAACCATGGGGACCACTGAGCCGTCATCATCGTGCTTGCGCCTACCCCGGCCCGGCGGCGAGCGACTTCCCACTGCATGAGGAGTACAGCGTCAGTCCATGCTGGCGCATGCAGCAACTTTCGAAGAATGGCAGTGGTGAGGTGAAAGGGAATGTTTCCCACAATGACGCAGGGAGTGGCGGGTAACCGGAAGTTAAGGAAATCATCATGGACCACTTCGACCGCCGCCGAGGAGGTTTCTTGTGTGATTTTGGCAGCTAGTTTTGCGTCCACTTCAACTGCCGTTATCGCCCTCCCCAAGTGGGCCATCGGGTGAGTGAGGGCACCGCTTCCTGGTCCGATCTCAATGATGGGGCCGGAGGTTTGTTTCACAAGGTCGATGATGGAGTTGATGATCTTGTGGTTGGTGAGAAAATTTTGGCCATGCTCGTGACGGCCGTGTCCGTATGCAGACATCAGGTGTGCTCCTTGGATTTGAAAGGGAGCCGGGCATGACAAATAGCCGCCCGGCTAAAGGACCGGAGCGGTTTTTAACCTACGGGGTAGGAAACCGCCTTAGCGGTTGGTGCGCAACCGCAAGAAAGCGGTACCTGAAATCAACATGGGTCTAATTATATCCATTTAAATTCGCGGGTGGTTCCGTGGTGTTGATGGTCAGTCGGTAGCGCGGGCTGGTGTTTTCGTCTTGGGGGAGTATGCGGAAGCGGGTCTTCGTATTTTCTGCGGTGAGGTATGTGCCTACGGTGTGGGTGAGGTGAACGTCTACGAGGTTTGAGTCGTCGAGTTGCTCCAGCATGGTCTCTAGTAGCCGCTGGCGCGTATCAGGGCGCTTAGCGCTCACGCGGTAGCGGTGGGAGGCTAAGCCTTTGGCATTCATACTGTCGGCATTGAGTGGGATAGAAGACTGTGCGAGGCGTTCTATCTCCTCTTTGTCCCAGCCCGGATAGGCAGCAGTCGAGTCTAGGAAACGGCTCCAGGTGTGGGAGTCATGCAGGTTGCTTTCTTGCGCTGTGGAAGCAGGGGCAGTGGGGTAGGTGTAGTTGAATCGGGTGTGACTGTAGGCCTGCATGATGGAGGCACCAAGTTCTAGTGGAGAGGTGGTCTCTTGGGCTTCTAGGCGCTCTAGGATTGCTTCGAGGTTGTCTCGAAAGTTCGGGTCGTCGATGTAGCGCTTGTAGACCACTGCCTTGCCTCCCCTGTCCATGGTTCTTTTCTTTGAAGAAAGTCTAGAAGACACAAGGCTACGTGGAGGGTTATAGGACTGTGGTTGTTGTGGGGTGTTTTAGTGGCAACCAAATCTTTGATTTGGGCGGCAGCCCAACGAGCCGTAAGGCGAGGCGGGAGCATAAACAGTAGCTCTCCTATCCATCTTCACACTCCTTCCACCTGAAGTGTTTGAAGTGGAAATCTTCAATTATGGTAGCCTTACCTAAACTAGGTATAATCTTTATACTTTCCGAAGGGAGTCTCTGCCGCTGCAAACACCAGCCCTGAACGGGATTCGGTCTCAACCAACGGTGGTACCGCTGGGGCATCGGCCAGCACCAGCTGAATCCGCAGGGGCGAACCACTAATTTCCATGGTGCAGACGGCAGCGTCCGATTGCAACTTTGGTGCAGATGTATCGCAGCGCCATTCGCTTCAACGGCCTGGAGGCCGCAAATGAATCGGATGTGCTGCGTATCTACCGCTAGAAACCGCAGCACATTGGAGACCAGCCGCCAAAATGGGCGAGGTTTAGAAGATGAGAAGCGAGGGCCGAGACGAATGTTAGTCCGAAGTTGAAGGTGGCTGCGAGGTTGAAATCCATCCGGAAATATCGCGAAGTTCTGGGAATTTCCCTTCCCATCGCTGGAGTACAACTCGCCGGAGTTGCATTGACCACCACGGACGTATTGATGCTGCAGTCCGTGGGCGTACTGGCGATAGCCGGCGGCGGCCTAGCGATGCAGCTTTACAACCAGATCCGCACGATGTGCGTGGGCATGGTGACGGCCGGGGCAAATCTTGTGGCTGAAGCAGCAGCAAAAATGGAAAAAGAGAAAACCTCTTGTCAAAATTGCGAGGCGGGAGCAGAACAGATCCGGCGGGCTGTGCGCTCCTCCTTCGCGGTGGCCACTGGCACTGCAATTCTCGGCGCGTTACTGGTCATCGCCCTAGGCGGATTGGTCCTTGTTCTGCCCATCGACAAGCACGTTGCCCAACTCACCTTCGCCATGACCCTTGCGCTCGCACCCGGGTTAGTCCCGATGATGTGGCTCAACGTCCTGCGCCAATTCGCCGTGGGCATGCGAAAACCCGGCTCCCTGTTAACCATCACGCTGATATCGATATTTATAAATATCGCATTGAACTGGTTATTTATGACATGGGCAGCCTCGGATCACTGGAAGGTAGCGGGCATCGGGCTTTCTACAACTGTCATCCAACTGCTTACCTTCCTGGCCTTCCGGATTGTGGTACTGCGCATTCCCGAGCTACAGCCCTATTTCCACATCCTTCCGTGTAAAGGAGATGGGGAGACTATCTGCCGCCTCGTCCGCCTCGGGGTACCAGTCAGTCTGACCTATGGCTCGGAGGCTGCAATAACAACCATCGCCGGTTTAGTGATGGGGACCTTTAGCCCACAGATGCTAGCGGCGCACAATATTGTGAACCAACTGGCGTACATCGTTTACCAAGTGTGCATCGGCTTTTCTCACGGCGGCTCGGTGCTGATCACAAGGGCTCGGGCCGAGAGTGCCGACTCAGTGCGCGAGATTACCCGACGCATATTGTTCGTCGTGGTCACGTATCTGGGAATAATGGGCGCGCTGTGGCTTCTGTTGGGCAGGTGGGTACTGCATCCTTTCTTAAAAGAGGCAGATCCCACCACCTTTCACATTGCCGTCCTGCTCCTATGTCTCGCGGTACTGCAACAGTTCGCCAAAGGAATCCAAAACGTGGCAGTGGGCCTACTGAGAGGCCTGAAAGACACCACCTCAGGGCTACGCTGCACCCTCGTCGGGTACTGGCTGGTTGGCGTCCCCGGGATTCTGATATTTGGAAAGCTCCTCGGATGGGAAGGATATGGCGTCTGGTTAGGACTCATCATGGGTTTCGCAACCACGGCGGTACTGCTGCTACGCACATATTCCCGCCGACTGAATGAACTGACTTAACGGGAATGTTGGGGGTAAAAGTTTCATCACCCATTGTAGATAAACAAAGGTATGGCTAACCTAATAGATCCACTTGGAAGAAAGGATTGCCTTGTCCCTCACGACAACTAGGGCTCGCGGTTTTAAAACCCCACGCGCCCCTCACCACCGAATGGCCCGCGTAGTCGCCTCAGCCGTCACCGCCACTGCCCTCCTTATGACCGCTGCCTGCAGCACTAACGATGAACAACAGACCGCAGATGACGGAGAAAAGCAACAGATCACCGACATTCTCGGGCGCGAAGTCGAGGTCCCGAAGAACGTCGATCGGGTCCTCATGGGCGGGCAACGGATGCTTTACACGACATCCATCCTCAACAAAGAAAACCCGCTCCAGGGCATCGTTGCCTGGCCAGATGACCTGGAGCAGAACGACCCTGGCACGTACAAGAAGTACGAACAGAAATTCCCAGAGATCGAAGATATTGAGCAAACTGGTGAAGTTTACGACGGCTCGATGTCCGTTGAGCAAGCTTTGAATTCCCGTCCAGATGTCTTCATTGTCTCCGCAAGCAGCTTCGAAGCCGCCCAGGATGCTGGCATCGTAGACGGTCTAGAAAAGGCCGGAATCCCCACGGTTACCGTCGATTACTTTACCGACCCGGTGAAGAACACCGCACCGAGCGTGCGCTTGCTCGGCAAGGTACTCGGCCACGAGAAGGAAGCGGAAGAGTATGCCGAGTTCTATGAGTCCAAGGTGAACATGGTTCAGGAGCGCCTAGAAAAAGCCAAGGCCACCCCCACACCGACCTTCCTCTGGCGAGCTCCCGGCTACTTCGACTGCTGCTCTACCTTCGCTAAGTCCAACCTAGCCCAAATTGTTAACGCAGCGGGTGGCGAAAACGTGGGCGACGATATGATCGACGCCAAGCAGGGGCAAGTCTCTCCCGAGGCGCTAGCTGAAAAAGACCCAGACGTCATCATCGCCACCGGCGCAGACTGGACCGGCGCCAAGCAGCAGCCAAAGAAGAATGGCTTTGTACCCCTGGGCTACGACGAGTCCACCGAACAGGCAGCCAAAGACTTCCAACGCGTTGTTGACGGGCAACCTGTCCTTAAGGAAATGCGGACGGTCAAGAACAAGCGGGCCTACGCTGCGTGGCATCACTTCTACGACTCCCCATACAACTACCTAGCCATCGAGTGGTTTGCCAAAGCCATGCACCCCGACCTGTTTTCCGATGTCGACCCGCAGGCCGATTTGGAAGAACTACATGAAAAATTCCTCCCTGTGGAGGCTAGCGGCACCTTCTGGACTGGTTTGCCATGAGCCACGGAGCACGAGCGCAATCAATTGCCACCGGAAGCGAGGTGGACGACCAAAACTCTACCCCGCAACGGCAACGCCCCCGGTCAAACTGGTACCGAACAGCTAGCAGGCGAAAGGTAGCGATCATCGCAGGGCTTACGGCCCTGCTATGCGTCACCATTGCCATAGATTTCCTCATCGGCAGCAGTTTGAACGCAAATGAGGCGCTCTACGTGCTCTTTCACCCCAGCGATTCCCGCCCAATTGACTGGCAGATCATCTTTGATATACGTCTGCCTATGACCGTCACAGCGGTGCTCATCGGTGGCACCCTCGCTGCTGCCGGCGCAGAGATGCAAACCATCTTGGATAACCCCTTGGCAGAGCCCTATACGCTGGGCATTTCCGCCGCTGCGAGCTTTGGCGCAGCCTTTGCCACCGTCTCAGGATTCACCGCGGCGGGAATCGGGGCAGCGCTGGGAATGGCGGGCAGTGCTTGGGTCTTCGCCCTCGCGGCCTGTGCGGTGATCGTCCTATTCTCTCGGTCAAAGAGCTCTGGTACCGAGGGAATGATTCTGCTGGGCATAGCCATCGTGTTCCTCTTCGATGCTCTACTAGCGCTAATGCAGTACCTCGCCTCGCAGACCCAATTAGAGCAGGTGGTTTTCTGGACCTTGGGCAGCCTTACGCGCGCTACGTGGCCTCAGATCGGCCTTCTCGCGGTCATCTCACTAATCGGAATTGCTTACTTCTACCGCAATGCGTGGACGCTGACCGCGTTTCGAATGGGCGACGACCGCGCTAGGTCCATGGGTATCAATATCCCAAAGCTGCGCACGTACACGCTGGTGGGAGTCTCCCTTATGGCGGCAACTGCCGTTTCGATGGCCGGGACAATTGGTTTCATCGGACTCGTCGGCCCACATATCGCCAGGATGCTCGTTGGTGAGGACCAACGCTTCTTCCTCACCACGTCCATCATCTCAGGTGCGCTTTTGCTGACCTCAGCCTCAGTGGTATCCAAGCTGATCCAGCCTGGGGCGATTCTGCCTGTCGGCATCATCACCGCGATTGTGGGCGTTCCCGTGTTCGTCGTCCTCATTGTTTTGCGACGCCGCCCCCGAACTGTCTCCTCAACCTAATGATCGCCTCTCCCAGTACTTCCTGCCCCAGAAAGGACCCCCTCGTGGAACAACCGCCCACGGTTCCGCCAGAACCCACACTCCGGGTAGATAACCTGTGCTTTTCCCATGGAGACGAACAGATACTGAATGACGTATGTCTCCCAAAGATCGAAGCTGGAACCGTCACCGCCCTCGTCGGCCCTAATGGCGCTGGTAAGTCGACTTTGCTGCGCTGCATGGCTAACCTATGCCGATTCAGCGGCGACGTCACTGGGCCCGAGGCAGTATATTTGCCACAGGATCCCCCGCCGGAAAGCACCCTTACCGTATTCGAATCGGTACTTCTGGCACTCCAGCATTCCCGGACGGGATTCAGCGGACTACGGGTAGCCACATCCACACAGGACCGAGTCAGCTCGGTCCTCACGCGGCTGGGGCTAGAAGACCTAGAATCCCGAACAATGTCCCAGCTCTCCGGCGGCCAGCGTCAATTAGTAAGCTTCGCCCAGGCCATCGTATGCCGGCCGCAGGCATTACTACTGGACGAGCCAACCAGCGCTCTTGACCTAAGAAATCAGCTCATCCTCATGGAGCATATTCGCGCCTATGCAGCTGAAGCACCCGCGGCGGTCGTGGTTTCGATGCACGATCTTTCACAAGCAGCGCGCTTCGCTCACCGCATTGCGGTACTCCACGCGGGCACTGTATACGCACACGGAGCAGCTAAGGACGTGTTAACCGCAAAAATGTTGCGTGAAGTCTACCGCGTAGATGGAAAAGTCACCCTTACTGATGACGGTTCTGCAGCAATCACCACATCCAGAGCCATATAAGGGGCTTGAAGTGCCCCGAGTTTTGTTCCTAGGCATGTTCCTTGATTTCTATTATTCCCTGTTGCGGGTTCTTCTTCCACAATTCGGTTTCCACCTCGGCTGGGGTTCGATATCCCAGGCTTTGGTGGAGCCTTACCTCGTTCCACCATGACACCCACTCGAACGTCGCGATTTCTACCTCGACAACATCATTCCACCTGCGAGTATGGATGAGCTCATTCTTGTAAGAGCCGTTAACGTTTTCAGCTAGAGCATTGTCATTTCAGTCACCGACGGTCCCAGTGGAAGCGGCAATCCCGTGCTGGGCGAGACGCTGGTTGTAGACAACGCTGACGTACTATAAGCCGTGATCCGAATGGTGAATAAGGCCTGTTGTTTCCTTCGCGCTCACAATCGCTTGGTTGAGTGCTTGCAGCGGTAATACCTCGGTGCGCATCGAGTCCGATAATGCCCATCCGACGATCCGCCGGGAGTAAACGTCAGTGACAAACGCGGTGTACACAAAACCCTTCTTCGTACGCACGTAGGTAATGTCGGCCACCCACAGCTTGTTTAAGGCCTTGGGCTTTGAACTCACGCTCGACCAAATCCGGGCGCAGATCCGGCCTGTTGAGGTGTACGGGTTGTGATTGGTGATCCGCCTGTGCCTGTGCCAGAAACACCAGCTAGGCGCATCAGCCGGGCGGTTTGCTCACGACCGATGTCGATTCCGTCACGGTCAAGCGCATGCCACATTGTCCGCACGCCGTAGACACCGTAATTATCCCGATGAATGGCACCAATGCGTTCAATCAGCACAGCGTCACGAAGGCGACGAGCACTTAAGCCCACGGGCTTTGGACTGGCGATAACCACGCGAGGTGATAAACCCACCAGCCCGGTTAATCTTCAACTCCGGTGCAGATGAACTCGACAGAGAAATGATTCCGGTATTTATCGATGAACCGGATCATTTCTTAACGTTTGGGGCCTGGTCGTGAGGCGAAAAAGCTGGTCAGCACACGCACATGCAAAGAGCATCCCTGAATACGGCAACAAAGCAACGAAAATGGTGACTTTCACCCCGGTGTGCTTGAAGGGTCGTACAGGCGCATTTTCGTACCTGCCCAATCCACCTGCATCGTATGCCCTGGTGCATGGGTGATCCGGGCGGTCAGCCCGGCCGCGTCGACATGGGAGGCAACCAGTTGGCGGAACCGGTCGTAGCTGTAGTGACGCTGGCCCGGCTGGGCCAGCGTTGTGGTGTAGCGAGCCCACAATACTTACAATGTTAGCTTCACACGTCTTGTGCGTGCTTTGACGACCGCGTCAAAGTCAATCGGGACGAACGTGCCTTGCCCGCTACTGCGCTTATCTACGAAAATCGCGTCCAACTCGTTATTGATGGGCATGTGAAATATGACGGAATCACCTACGGCAAACCGGTGGATGAGGTCATCCGGGCGGAGCGGCAGCGTGAAAAGCACATCCAGAATCTAGGCTTTGTTGTCTTGCCGTATTCCCCGAGCGAATTGCTTTATGAAAGACCACGAGTGGTCAGTGAGGTGCGGGCAGCGCTCAAGGCTGTGAGGTCGCACCGTAGCGCATAGTGGTGGGGTGGAAAGCGAGCCTCATCAAGCACCGCCGAGTTTAGATGGTCCTTCTACTTTGGTTTCTTAGTGCTGATAAGGGACCATCTCCACACCAAAACCCCATACAAATGGTCCCTTTGCTGAGTAAAGGGGACCAGAGTAAGGGGACCATTTGCGATGAGGGTGGCGCAGGCTAGTTGTTGAGCGGCTTGCGGGTCGCGGCCATGTGCTTGGCGCGCTCCACGTTGGCGGGCAGGAGGACCAGCGGTACGTCGTACTCCACCTCGCGGTCGCAGAACTCGGTGAAGCTCAGCGAGCCGGAGCCGGTGTACATCTCGGCGAGCTTGGCCACGATGACGTGGTCATTCTCGGTGGTGCCCTCGATAGGCCAATCGCGGTCGAGGGCGGGGGAGCCGGAGTACATCTCAATCTCCTCATCGGCCGGCGGGGTGTAGGAGCCGGCCAGGGTGGCGGCCTCCTCCATAGCGCGGGCGAGGACGTGGTCGTAGGACATGAGCACGACATCATCCGAGGACAAAAAGCCAGCCTTCTGTGCCTCGAAAGCAGACGAGAAGTTGCGGGCGGACGCGATGAAATCGAAGGCCTTCTGGTGATAGTCTTCGACACCGGCCGCCTTGAGGCGCTCCAGCGAGGAGATGGTGCCGGTCCAGCCGGGGTAGAGGCCCACGGTGCGCTCCGGGAAGCCAAGGCGGGTATCGGCGTGGGCCACGATGCGGTCGCAGGCCAGAGCGGTTTCGAAGCCGCCGCCCAGAGCGACGCCACGCACAGCGGCCACGACCGGAACCGGGGCGAACTTAAGGGCGCGTAGGGTGGTCGAGCCGTCCGAAAGGAGGGATTCGACGAGCGAGGCATCGCCGGACTCACCAGCGGAAGCGATGGAAGCGAGGTCTGCGCCCGCGCAGAAAACCGGCTTGTCATTACCAATAACCAGCGCGACGAGGTTCTCCGAGGTCACGGCGCCCAGAGCGGCACGGATGACTTCGAGGGCGGGCGTTGGCAGGGAGTTCATCGGGGTGTGTAGGTCGATGATGCCGATGCGGCCAGCCGGGGTGGAGACCGCGTGGACAGCGCCCGCCTCCTGAGACACGATGGTCTCCGCATCCAGAGAAGCCAGGGTGACAACACCCTCGCGCGGCGCGAGTTCCTGACGTTCTCCCTGAGAAGAGAGCACCGAGCCCTTGCCGTAAAAACCGCCCGCCGAAGCCGCGGCGGAGACCAAGGCCGGGACGTTGGAGCCGTAGGCGGAGGCGACCCAGTCGATGCCGATGGCGTCGGCAAGCGCGAAGATGCCCTTCTTCCAGCCGAAACCAAGAGTAAGGCCCTCGTCGATGAGGCCCACGTGGTCCGCAATGTCAGGTGCGACCTCGCAGCAGTACGCCAGCGTGCCGAGGAAGACGGCGCGGGCAAAACGGCCGCCCGGCGAATCGGTCTCCATGACCTCGCGCGGATCTTTGAGTCCCACGACAGGATCGGTGGGCTGAGTGCGGGGTACGTATTCGTAGGAGGCGTTGATGACCTCGTCACGGCCGCGGTAAAAGCCGCCGTCACCGGTGCGGCCGGTGAGCCCTCGAGAAACGAGACCTTCGATAAAGGAGTCATCGCCGAGGGGGACGTCAAGAAGCGGATCGCCCGCCGGCAGGGCCGTCTCCAAAGACTTCCAAATCGGCTTGACCAGCTGGAGGCCGATGTAATCGAGCAGCCCGAAAATACCGGTGCGCGGAATGCCGAAGGCACGGCCGAAGGAGGCGTCGGCAAGCTCGTAGCTCACGTCGAACTCGCGGGCGCGTGCCACACCGGCGGCCATCCAGTAGCAGCCCACGCGGTTGGCAATGAAACCCGGGGTGTCGCGGCACTCGAGAGCAATCTTGCCCAGGGTTTGCTCGATGGTCGTGCGCAGCGTGTCCTCGGTCTCTCCAGAAGCGATGAGCTCCACCAGCCGCATGACCTTCGGCGGGTTGAAGAAGTGCGTGATAGCGAACTTCTCGCGGCGGGCCTCCGGCACGCCCTCCAGGAGGGAGGCCAGCGGCAGGGTCGAGGTGTTCGAGCTCAACAGAGCATCCGCAGACAAATAAGGCTCGATGGCCTCGTAGAGCGAGTGCTTGGCGCCGAGGTCCTCGAAGATGGCCTCGATGACCCACTCGCGGTCCTCCAACAGCGCGTAGTCATCGCTGGCGCGCACGCGCTCGGCGAACTCTGGCAGGTGGAAGCCTTTGCGCTTGAGCTGGATGTCGACGCCGCGCTGCGCGCCTTCCGCGTTCTGGTCCAGCAGCACGACGTCCATGCCCGCCGACGCACACAGCGCGGCGATGCCCGAACCCATAGAACCTGCGCCGATGACGGCTACCTTGGTGATGCTCATTTACTTTTCTCCATTCTCAATAGTCATGGCGATTCCCTGACCGCCGCCGATGCACATGGTGACCAGGCCATAGCGCTTGCCCTCGCGGCGTAGTGCATACGCCAGTTTGGTCAGCAGGATGACGCCCGTGGCACCGACCGGGTGGCCGTGCGCAACGGCGCCGCCATAGATATTCGTCTTCGCCGGGGCGAAGCCCAGCTGGTCCTGCACGGCGATGGCCTGGGCGGCGAAAGCCTCGTTGGATTCGATGAGGTCGATATCCTCCAAGCTCAGCTCGGCCTTATCCAGCGCCTTCGGGACGGCAGCGATAGGGCCGATGCCCATACGCGTCGGGTCCACGCCCGCGATGGACCAGGACACAATCTTCGCCAGCGGGTCCAAGCCACGCTTGGCCACCTCTTCCGCGGTGGCCAGCACGGCGGCTGCCGCACCATCGTTGATGCCGGAGGCGTTGCCGGCGGTGACGGTTCCGTCCTTAACAAAGACCGGCTTGAGCTTCGCCAGCTTCTCGACGTCCGTCTCTCGCACCGCTTCATCAAAGTCCAGCTCGCCGACGGGGACGATTTCTTCCGCGTGGACGCCCTCCGCGCGGGCCTGGGCGGCGCGCGCCTGGGACTCGGCGGCGAACTCGTCCTGGCGCTCGCGGGTGATGGTGTTATCTGCAGCGACGTTCTCCGCGGTTACGCCCATATGGCCGGTGCCGAAGGGACAGGAGAGCGCGCCGGTGAGCCAGTCATAGAGTTTGCCGTCACCCATGCGCTTGCCAAAGCGTGCGCCTTCGACGGAGTAGGGCGCGTTGCTCATAGATTCCGCGCCGACGGCCAGCGCCAGGGCGCCGTCGCCAGACTGCAGAAGTTGGGCCGCACTGATGACGGCCTGGACTCCGGAGCCGCACAGGCGGTTGACGCCCATCGCAGTGGAGGAGTCCGGCATGCCGACGTTCTTGGCAATGGCGCGTGAGAGGTAGAGGTCCTTCGGCACGACGGGCATGACGTTGGAGGCTACGGCGGTATCGAGGTCTGCACCAGTTAGCCCCGAACGATCAATAGCCACTTCGGCGGCAAGCGAACCGAGCTCGGTGAGGGAAAGTCGGGCCAGGCTACCACCAAATTTTCCGACGGGCAGGCGCGCGGCGCCCGCGATGTAGATGTCTTGGGGCATGAGCTCCTCCGTAGGTTTAACGAATCATCATTAGTTAACTAGGTATCCTAGGTCACTTTTTCGCCGCGTGCAACGGAGCTTCACTGGAAGGTGTGTGAGGGGCTGTAGTTATGGCGTGGGTGTAACGTGCGCCACCCCCGCGTTGTTTACAGATTGTTCAACAACCCTTATGCTTTCACCATCGTTAAATGCGACCTTCGTCACGAAAGGTGCCCAACAATGAGCTTGGAATCAACCAATTCCTCCGCAGCTTCCCAGGAAGCAGCCCAGGGAACTACACAGGACGCGCCGAAAGAAGCGCAAGCCCCCAAGGGCATCGGCGCCATGGCCGGCGCCATGTTCCTTATGGCCACCTCTGCCATCGGCCCGGGCTTCTTGACCCAAACCTCCGTCTTCACCGTGCAGATGGGCGCGGCCTTCGCCTTCGCTATTGCGCTGTCGATCATTGTGGACATCGCCATCCAGCTCAACGTCTGGCGCATCCTCGCTGTCTCCGGCATGCGCGCCAACGAGCTGGGTAACACTGTGCTGCCGGGCCTGGGTTGGTTCCTCGCTGTCCTAGTTTTCATCGGCGGCGTTGTCTTCAACATCGGCAATATCGCCGGCTCCGGCTTGGGCCTAAACGCCATGATCGGCATCGATGCACGCATCGGTGGCCTCATCGCCTCGGCCATCGCCATCTTCATCTTCCTGTCCAAGCGGGCGGGCGTCGCGCTTGACCGCATCGTCGCCGCGCTGGGCGCCATCATGATTCTGCTCATGCTTTACGTGGCGATTGTCTCCCAGCCGCCGGTGGGTGAGGCCCTGAAGAATACCGTCATGCCGGAAAGCATTGACTTCTTCGTCATCACCACCCTCATCGGTGGCACGGTGGGCGGCTACATTACGTTTGCCGGCGCACATCGCCTCATCGACTCGGGCCTGTCCGGCCCGGAGAACGTCGGCGCGATTACGAAGACCTCCGTGCTCGGCATCATCGTCACCGGCATCATGCGCGTGCTGCTCTTCCTCGCGGTCCTGGGCGTCGTCGCCACGGGTGTTGCGCTCTCCGAGGACAACACGGCCGCCGACGCCTTCCGCCAGGCCGCCGGCGAGTTTGGCCTTCGCGCCTTCGGTGTCGTCCTTTTCGCGGCCGGCCTGTCCTCCGTCATCGGCGCGTCCTACACCTCCATTACCTTCGTGACCACCCAGAAGGTCAGCCCGCGGACCCGCAACTTCCTCACCGTCGGCTTCATTGTGGTCTGCGCCATTCTCTTCGGCATTCTTAATTCCGCACCGCAAAAACTTCTCATCTTCGCGGGTGCTTTCAACGGCATCATCCTGCCCATCGCCTTCGCCATGGTGATGTGGGTCGCGTTCAAGCGCCATGACCTCACCCACGGCGTCAAGCAGCCGATGTGGCTGCTCATCGCCGGCGTCTTGGCGCTCGCGCTGGAAATCTTCATTGGCGTTAAATCCATCTCGGGAATCGTTGAACTATGGGCATAATGCAGACTCCCGCAGATGTGCGCGCCTTCGCCCGCGCGCACGACATGACCACCACCGCCGGCCACGCCCGCGGCTTCATGCAGGCTAACCTCATCGCGCTGCCGCGCGAGTACGCCTTCGACTTCCTCCTCTTTGCACAGCGCAACCCCAAGCCGTGCCCCATCGTCGGTGTGCTGGAGGCCGGGCAGTTCACCTCTGAGCTCATCCCGGGCGGGGATATTCGCACGGACATCCCGGCCTACAACATCTATGAGGATGGCCAGCTTACGCAGACGCTTGACGACGCTTCCCCCCTTCTACTCCGCCGACATCGTCTCCTTCCTCATCGGTTGTTCCTTCACCTTTGAGAATGCGCTCGTGGAGAACGGCATTTCCATCGCCCACATTGATCAGGGCCGCAACGTGCCGATGTATCGCACCTCGATTCCCTGCGCGCCGGCTGGAGTCTTCTCTGGGCCGATGGTTGTCTCCATGCGCCCCATCCCCGCGAGCCAGGTTGCCGATGCCGTCCGCATCACCTCCCGCTACCCGGGCGTCCATGGTGCCCCGGTTCACGTGGGCGACCCTGCTGCCATCGGCATCGAGGACTTGTCGCAGCCCGATTTCGGCGAAGCCGTCGACATCCCTGAGGGCACCATCCCGGTCTTCTGGGCGTGCGGCGTGACCCCGCAGGCCATCGTGATGAACTCGCGTCCCAGCCTGGCCATCACACATGCCCCGGGCAAGATGCTCGTCACCGACATCCCGGATCGCGACTTCCTCATCCCTTAATTTCTGTGCGGTGGTGCTACCACCCCAAGCCCTCAGTGCGCCGATACATGGTTCTACTCAGATGGTTCTGGTCAGAAGGTTTGTTTGGGGGCAAACAAACCTTCTTTGAGTGCATAGATGGTTCACTTGGGGGTAAACGAACCTTTTGACCCGAACCATCTCACTCGAACCATGTGGTGCCGGTTAGTTTTGCGCGGGTGGAACCGGCTAACAGGAGCGAAGGCCATAGTGGGGGACTCGGAAACTAAAGGAAGCTAAAGGACCCGGAGAATCGATTCCATCGCGCGCATCAAGTCCGCGCGGCAGGCATCGGCGGCCGCCTCGCGCTCGCCTTGCGCAATGAGGTGAGCCAAGTCGATGTTGGCTTGCACGTGGTTATCGTGAATCTGCGGGTAGCGCTCCAGCGTCAACAAGAAGGTCAAGCGCATGCGCGCCAGCAGGTGCGACATGGAGCGGTCCAGCGTCGGCGAGCCCAAACCGGCGACCAGCTGCTTGTGGAAGCGCTGGTTGATGAGGGGGCGGGGAGCGTCGTTAAGCACTGCGGATTCGGTCAGCCGCACCAGCTCGCCTGGGTCCTCGAAGGTGGCATAGCGCGCCGCGGCCGGCTCGATGGCTGCGCGCGCCAAGTAGAGATCGCGCACGAAATCGCCGTCAGGGGTGGCGATGAACACACCCCTGTGCGGGATGCGCTCCACGATGCGCTCGGAGGCGAGCATGGCGAAGGACTCCCGCAGCGTGTTGCGGGAGCATTCGAAGCGCTCGGCCGCGCGGACCTCGCTGAGCTGGTGTCCGGGCATGTACTCGCCCTCGGAGATGGCGGCGCGGAGCGCGGACGCGACGGAATCAGCAAGCATGCGACTTACAGTAGCCCGCCGCTTAGGAAATCGTGGCGATTACCGCGCCCGGTTCCAGCCTGGAACCCTCCTTTGCCACACGGCTCAGCGTGCCCGCGGACGGAGCCTTGACCGCGGATTCCATCTTCATGGCCTCAATCGTGGCGATGGCCTGGCCTTCCTCGACCGTCTCGCCGTCCTCGACGTTCCACGCCACGAGGTTGGCCTCGTAGGGGCTGGTCACCTCGTTGCCGCTGGCGCTGGCACCGGAGGCCGCGCTTGCCGACGCCCCCTTCGCCTGCCCCTGCGCCAACATATCGGTGGGGAAGCCCACGCTGACCAGCTTGCCGTCGATCTCCAGCGCAACGCGGGTGCGCTGCGCGTAGATGGCCTCGACGGGGACGGTGGCGCTCGTGGCCTCCGCGGAGGGGCGGTAGTTGTGGTCGAGCCAGTCGGTGTAGATACCGGCTGCGGCATCGGCGTCGCCGTGATCCACGAGGACCTGGGAGGAGACCATATCGCGGTGGAAGGGCAGCACGGTGCGAACACCTTCGATGTCGAATTCCTGGAGGGCCTGCTGTGCACGCTTCAGGGCGATCTCGCGGGTCGGCCCCCAGACCAGAAGCTTAGCCACGAGCGAGTCATAGTAGGGCGGCACGATGGAGCCGGAGCGCACGCCGGAGTCCACGCGGATGCCAGGGCCCGTCGGCGGCTCGAAGCGCACGATGGTGCCCGGGCAGGGGGCGAAGCCGTTGAGGATGTCTTCGGCGTTGATGCGGAACTCGAAGGCGTGGCCATCGGACACAGGGTCTGAAGCTTGCGCTTCAGACGAGGAAGAGGAATCAGACGCGAAGGAGAGGGGCTCCCCGGAGGCAATGCGGAACTGCTCCGCAATGATGTCCACGCCCGTGACCATCTCGGTCACCGGGTGCTCCACCTGCACACGGGTGTTGACCTCGAGGAAGGAAATCGTGCCATCCTCGGAGACGATGTACTCCACCGTGCCGGCACCGGTGTAACCCACCTTCGCGCAGATGGCGCGGGCACCTTCGTGGATGCCGGTGCGCTGTTCGTCGGAAAGCGCAGGCGCCGGGGCCTCCTCGATGAGCTTCTGGAAGCGGCGCTGCGTGGAGCAATCGCGGGTACCCAGCACGGCGACGTTGCCGTGCGTATCAGCCAGAATCTGCGCCTCCACGTGGCGCGGGTGGGTCAGGAACTTCTCCACGTAGCACTCCGCGCGGCCGAAGGCCTCCTTGGCCTCGCGGCCGGCGGAGTTGAAGGCAGCCTCGATGTCTTCGAGGTTCTCCACCACCTTCAGGCCGCGTCCGCCGCCGCCATAAGCGGCCTTGATGGCGATGGGCAGGCCGTGTTTCTCGGCGAAGGCGCGGGCCTCCTGCCAGTCATCGATGGGATCGGAGGTACCCGGTGCCAGCGGGGCGCCAACCTCCTCGGCCACGCGGCGCGCGGCAATCTTGTCACCGAGCAGCTCGATGGACTCCGGCGACGGGCCAATCCACGTCAGGCCGGCCTCGGCCACGGCGCGGGCAAAGTCGGCGTTCTCCGAGAGGAAGCCGTAGCCGGGGTGGATGGCATCCGCGCCGGCGCGCACGGCGATATCGAGGAGCGCGGGGACATTCATATAGGTATCCGCCGCGGAGTTGCCGGGTAGTGCGTAGGCTTCGTCAGCCACCTGGGTGTGCAGGGCGCCGGCATCGGCTTCGGAGTAAATGGCGATGGAGCGGATGCCCATGTCGCGCGCGGTGCGGGCGATACGGACGGCGATCTCGCCGCGGTTAGCAATAAGGACTGCAGAAATCATGTGTGGTTGTTCCTTAATCAGTGTTTAAGCGAGTTCAAAGCGGACCGTCGCCCCCGGCGGGAGCTGCGCGGCAATATCAATATCTTCTTCGAGGACCGTGGCGATGACCGGGTAACCACCGGTCACGGCGTGATCGCGGAGGAAAATCACCGGCTCACCACTCGGCGGAACCTGGACGGAGCCGGCGACCATGCCCTCCGAGGGCAGCTCGCCCTCGCGGGCACGGCTCAGTTCCACGGAGCCCTCCGGGCCCAGCAGGCGCACGCCCACGCGGTTAGACTGCGCGGTCACAGTCCACTCGGTGGCCAGGAAGGCCTCCAGGCTCTCTGGCGTGAACCAGTCATCGCGCGGGCCGAGCACGCAGCGCAGCACGCCCTCGGTCTGTCCGTGCGCGCCTTCGCGAACGCGCATCGGGTTGCTCAGCTGGGCATCGGTCATTGCGGTGGAGCGGGGGAGGACGCCGATGACGTCGCCCAGCCGCACCGGCTGCGGCCCCAACCCAGAGAGCACGTCCGTCGAGGCAGAGCCCAGCTCCGCATCCGCCACGATGCCGCCGCGGATGGCGATGTAGTTGCGCAGGCCCACCGTCGCGGGATCCACGGTCACCGTCGAACCAGCGGTGACGAGCACCGGGCGCGCGAGGTGCACTGGCATATCGTCCAGCAGGACGCGGGATTGGGCACCGGTGACGCACATGACTGCGTCGGTCAGCGCGCGCAGGCGGATGCCACCGATGTTCTCCAGCACGGTGGCCCCGCGGGGGTTGCCCACCGCGACGTTGGCCGTGGCAGCCGCCGCCAGGTCCGCCGCACCCGAGGGCGTGACACCCAAGTTGCCGCGGCCGGGGCGCCCCTGGTCTTGGAAGAGCGTGAGCAGCCCGGCATCGAGGACCTCCATGCGTGGCAGGCGCGCCGGGGTGCGGCGGCCAAAAGGCGTGGTCGACACAACATCTGGCAGCGAGCTCACCGCGCGGTAGCGCACGCGGTCACCGGGCTGCACCAGCGCTGGTGGGTGGGCATCGGATTCCCACATCGGGGTCGAGGTGGTGCCCAGCAGCTGCCAGCCGCCGGGGGAGACGCGCGGGTAGACAGCGGAGAATCCGCCGGCAATACCGACGGCCCCCGCCGGCACCGCGGTGCGCGGGGTGGCGCGGCGCGCGATGTTGAAATTCTGCGCCGGATCCGCCGGGGTGCAATAGGTAAAGCCGGGAGCGAAGCCACCGAAGGCCGCGAGCCACTCGGTGGACGTGTGCCACTCAATGAGGCCTTCGCGCGACATACCCATCAACTCGGCGGCCTCGTCGAGGTCCTCGCCGTCATAGAGAACGTCGATCTCCACAAAGCGCGGATCCTCGCCCGCCTGCGCGGTGGGGTGGAAGTCCTGCAGCTTCTCGGCGGCAGCGGCGGCGGAATTCGGCGTGGCAAAGGTCAGCAGCAAGGTGGTGGCTGCAGCAATGGCATCGACTTGGTCCTTGAGCGGATTGGCGTCGAGGGCCGCGTGCCACGCCATGACCTGGGATAAGTCCTCCAGCTCCACGAGCAGCGCGCGCGTTCCTACGGGGTGAATCTGCATCAGATGGCGCTCCGAATCTCGATTCCGCGCTCCTGCAGCTCGGCGACCACACCGCGCAGCAGTTGCACCGCGCCGGGCGAATCACCGTGTGTGCACACCGACTGGGCATCCACATTGAGCACGGAGCCATCGATGGCCGTGATGGATCCGGTTTCGGCGACCTCGAGCACGCGCTTGACGACGTCCCCCTCATCGCCCATCACCGCATTCGCCTCTCGCCGCGAGACGAGCGTGCCATCGGGGTTGTAGTTGCGGTCGGCGAAGGCCTCGCGGATGACGGTGAGTCCCTTCTTTTCGGCGATGTCGACGGCGACGCCGCCGGGCAGCAGCATGACGGGCAGATCACTGAAGGCCTTGATGCCGTCGATAACGGCGTGGGCTTGGGCTTCGTGGTGGACGATGGTGTTGTACATCGCGCCGTGCGGCTTGACGTAGGCCACCCGAGTCCCATTGGCCTGGGCCAAGGCTTGGAGGGCACCGATTTGGTAGGTGACTTCGTCGGCAAGCTCCGCAGGGGCGTAATCGATGAAGCGACGTCCGAATGCTGCCGGGTCGTTATAGCCCACGTGTGCGCCGACGGTAACTCCTGCTTCTGCGGCCGCCTTCAGCGTTCCCGCGATGGAGTGCGGATCGCCGGCGTGGAAGCCGGTGGCGACGTTGGCGGAGGAGACGAGCTGGAGCATCGCGGCGTCATCGGCCACGGGGTTGCCGGCGGTAGTCTCGCCGAGGTCAGCGTTGAGGTCTATGTGCAGCGCGCTCATAGCAGGAGGACACCTCTTCTATAGTTCCCGAATTGTTGAACAATCTATGGGTGACTAGTGTAGCCCGCATCACGTAGGTTTGTGAAGTGTGTCCCGTATCTGTGGATGGGTGGGACGTGAAAACACCCCCATCACGACGGTGATGGGGGTGCGGCTGCCTCGCGCCGGTGGGCTGGCGCTGCTAAGAGCTTCGCGTTTGAAGCTCGATGGTGCAGGATTCAGATTAGAACGGGAGGTTGACTCCCAGTGCCTGTGCTGCGGCCGGTGCGGCTGCGGCCAGCGCGCCTACGACGCCGAGGACGATGACGGCGATGCCTAGCCCGGAAGGCTTGCCGTCCTCGGAGGAGAGCTTGCCCTTGATGTCGTCGGAAGAGCTCTGATCCTCGCTGCTCTGGTCGCCCTTGCCTTCGTCGCTGCTGCCGGCGTCGCCGCCCTGGTTGCTGCTGCCGTTATCGCCTTCGGTGCCGGTGCTGGAGGTGGCGTTGGCGCTCTGGCCGGTGGTGTCTTCAGCGTTGGCGGCGGTGACGCCTGCGAGTGCGAGGGCGCCGGCCAGGGCTGCGGCGGTGAGGTTGCGGGAAATGCGCTTCATGTTTCTTACTCCTGGGGTTAGATCGGGAAAGTTTGGTCAACGCCGTATCAGACGATGTTGTCACCGTTAACTGATGTCGACTTCCCACATACTAACCAAGAAATAGTGAGGTAGGTCAAACTATTTCCAATTTTTAAGCTACTCCACGCAAATTTTCATGGTTGTGCCAGGGTGCGCTGGCTCGTCGGGTGGTGCTGGACCTTGCGGTGGTGGGATGAAACTTCCTGCGTGGTTCGGGTTTTGGGGCTTGCTTGCGTGCTAGTTCATCCGTTGAATCTTTTAACTTCCTCCAAGGGGTGCGGTGGGAAAGGTGGTGGCCCAACGGGCGTATAAAACCGCAAAAGCCGCGTCTCTCCACCCCGGTAGGGAAAGGAAGAGGCGCGGATGAGTTGCCTGTTGGCCCTAGGCCTTAAACCTCTTAGATGAAGAGCTTGCGGCGAGCAACGACAGCGCCAGCGGCGATCATCGCTGCGATTGCCAGTGCAGCGAGGCCGCGGGCAACGGTGTTGGAACCGGTCTCAGCGGAGATACCGCGGGACTGTGCTGGGGTCTGTGCGGCGGTGCCTTCAGCAACCTTGCCGCCCTGGGCGATGACCTCGTCCTTGTTCTCCTGCAGCATTTTCTCGGAAGCGGCCTTCTCCTCAGCGGAAGGAGCGTCCTTCTGAGCTGCCTCCTCGGACTTGACGTAGGTCTTGCCGTCCTTGGCCAGGTACCAGGTCACGCCGCCGATGATGAGGGCGGCCGGCAGAGCCAGCCAGGCCAGCTGCTTCTTGTCGAACTCGGCGCTGGTCGGCTCAGCCTCGGACTCGCCGTTGATCGGGTAGTCAACGGAAGACGGAGCGGTAGCCTCGCCGGTGGCTGCCATGTCCATGTCCGGGGCCATCACGCTGGTGGTGGTCGGTGCATCTTCCTCGGGTGCTTCGGCGTCAGCCGCCTGAGCCTGCTGCTGCTCCCAAGCCCACTGTGCCTGCTCTGCGGTCAGTTTGGTGGTTCCGTCCAACTCGCCGTTCTCGTTGCGGTGCTGGTAGCTACCGTCGGCCTGCTTCTGGTAGGTGACGCCATCGACCGTGAGTTCAGCCGGAGCCGGAATCTGGGCAGAGGCAACGGCGGTGCCGCCCAGTGCGAGGGAACCGGCCAGAACGGCTGCGGTCAGGGTGCGGTTGATGCGCTTCATAAGCTTCTCCTTGTGGGGTTTGTGAGGTATGTGAGAGGGATTCAACCCGACGTGAACCACAATAGCCACAACTTTCACATTAATCACACGGGTTTCGAGATTTCGCTCCGTAACATGGCTGATGCATTTCACGCCAAACGGGTGGCATGTTCGGTGGGTTGAGGTCCTCACGGGCGGCGCTACAAGGTCTGTTAACCTGCAAGAATAAGAACGGTCTTGTCGGTTGAGCTGCGAAAATGTTCGATAACTGCGCGTAGTGGCGGAAATCCCCCCGAACGGGGGATGCTGCACCAGGCTTAGCTCTGTTCTGCGGCAGGATCAGGAGCCTCGGTTACGCCCTCAAACTGCCATCCCACCACGGCATTGCGCACCGCAGCAGCCAAAGGGTTGGCCGGCTGGATGCAGCTGATAGTGAGAAGGCGACCGGGCTGGGCATCGGTGCCCCAGATGCTCTCATCCTGCTCAAGGCCGTCCTTCGACGGATCGTGCAGATCTGTTGCGGTGTACACCAGCCATTGCTCGCCGGAGTTCTGCGTGCGCAGGTATAACTTGTCGCCCACAGAGGCTTTGTGCTCGTCGGCGCTACCGTCATAGAGGTTATTGAACACCGCTGGTACTCCCGCACCGGTATGTCCGGCGACCACCACGACATCCTGTGCATCCGTGCCAGGGAGCGAATAGGGTTTATCCTCCGCGGTGTAGGTACAAGCCTTATTCATCGAGTCGGGGTTGATCTTGTTGTCTTTGATTCGACAGGAGCCTTCTTCAAACTCTGCGCGCACATCAATTGTCGGGATGTACATCTCCACCGCTGGGGAGGGTTCGATGACGGCGGCGGGCTCCGCAATCACATCGGTTGGTTGCGGCGCGGGCGCGTCTGGCTCCTTATTGATCTGAAGTGCGGCGACGATGCCGACGAGAACCATCGCCAAAATAAGGAGAACTCCCAACCCGCGACGGCTGATGGGCGTGCGAGGGCGCGGTGCTAGGTGCCGTGGTGCAGGGGCTGTCGTCTTCTTCGGCGTCGTTCGGGTCGGCGCTTGTTGGGCAGGGGCCGACGTTGAAGCGGATCGACGGGAAGGGGAAGTTGTCGACGGGGACGAAGCTAGGCGTTCTTGGCTGGGGTGGCGTCGCGGGCGGTAGGAAGGGCGCTCAGGGGCAGTGCTCTCGCGGTCAGAAGTGGAGCTGCGTCGGCGTGCGCGTTCGGCGCGCAGATCAATACGGATTCCTTCTTCTGGCAGGCGATAGCTATCGCGCTGTGTCGAGTAGCGAGAATCCATAGTGAGCTCCTGAAGAGAACGATAATTAGAAAGTTACAGTACTACTCGCTAAGTAACTATTCCGTATGCGCTCACTATGGCGGCAGGGGTAGTTGTGGCATTCCGGCCTGGGCTTTCGGCTTGGATGACTGGCAATGAGGAAGCCTTATTTGTGGCTAATGCCTTTCGTTGGCAGCGAGCTGAAAGCGCAGCGCGTAGGTGATGAGCCAGTGGGTGGACATGAAGTGGCCGTCGACAAGCTGCGGTTGCGCGCTGGCGGCGAGTGCATGGGCGCGGGGTAGGACGGAGGCGTCGAAATGCTCAGCGAGTTCAACGAGCATCCATGCTCTGGTCAGCGCTAGGCCGTAGAGGTGGGCCAGGCGGCCATCGGTTGGGTCAAGCACCTCCGGGATTTGTGTGAGAAATTCCAGCGCTTCGGTGCGGTGGGGAAGAAAGCCGTCGAACCATTGTGGGAAGTCTGGCAGCACGCGCGATATGAGCAGAGCTTCTGATAATCCGTTGGAGAGGAAATCGTGCCCGGACAGCTCCCACTCCAGCGGGTAGTTGTGGTCGTCGCGGAAAAGGCGGACAGCAGCCTCGCGCACCGAGCTCGCCAGTGAATCCAGCCCGAGTTTCTCCGCGGCCTCGAGGATGAGGAAAAGGTTGAAGGCTGTATTGGAATGCATGCCGTGCCGCACCGGTTGGTTGAGTGACCTAAGCCAGTCGTGGCAGTGCTGTGCGGTTAGCTCTACGAGCTTGTCCATCGCTTCGCCAGGCCGAACGGAGGCGAGCTGCAGCAGCCAGGCGCGCCCATAGGGCATTTCATATCCGGGGTGGGCGAGTAGGTAGTTGTATTCCGTGGTGAGGGCTTCTGCGCTGAGGCGATCGTCGAGAAGCGCGGCAAGTTCTTTGGGAGACTCGGGCCCGAGAATCTTGTTTAGCAGCGCGCCTGAGTACTGCATGTGGACGCTGGAGTGCCAGTCGAAGCAGCCATAGAAACTGGGGTGTAGCTCGCGCGGACGCACGTCGCAGTCTTCTGTGGAAGCGCTCGTGTGGTGCATCGCGGCGGGGAATTCGCGCTCGAGTGCGGCCATAATTGCTTTCGCCCAGGCGCTGGAACAAGTTTCTAGCGTGGTCATGCGTCAAGTATGGCAAAGCTGAAGGTGGGATGTGCGGTTCAGCGCAAACGTCGAACGTATATGCGAAATTGTGGTGTTGGTGTCCGGTCGCCCTCGTAGTCTTTAGGGCAGGCATCCAAGGGGTGGGGGATGTGTGGGTGTCTGAAATTGCTGGCAATGCTCTTCGTCTTTGGGGGTTGTCACTAACGAAGAAGGGGGAACTGTGGAGTTCTTGGAAAACAAGCCGACGACATTTAGTAAGAGACAAGTACATCGAATAGGTAGTGCGTTGCGCAATGGGGAACCGATTGATGAGGAACAGCTTGGGCTGTTCTTGGACCAGCAATCAGCTCTGTGTGAATCGATAATTCAGGAAGCGAGCAAGACTATGGCACAGCTTGATAATCAGTTGACGATGACTGCAGACTCTATCGTGGAGCCAGATTCAGACAGGTATTTCTTGAGTTCTCGCGTAAAAACGAGAGACACGTTGAGAGAGAAATTGAGTCGAATGCCGAGCTTCCCTTTAGAGAATATTCAGGATGTATCTGGCGTACGGATGGACGTCGATGTGACTCTAAAAGAACAAACTGTACTTGCGAAGCTTCTTTCGCGAGAGCTTGTGAAGGCTGGCGCGAGGAAAGTGGTTCTTCGGGACATGCGAGAGGAACCGCACTCGGGGTATCGCGCGGTGCACTTACACGTGATGTCAGAGGCCGGACGTGCAGAATTTCAGCTACGAACCGCGCTTCAGTCGCAGTGGGCAAACCTTTATGAAATGGCAGGAGACTTGTATGGAAGGGAAATCCGATACCTCGAATTCGGAGGAAGAATTCCGGCAGAATTTGAGATTGAGATCCGTGCTTTACATGAGGTATCCGAAGTCGTAAACAGGGTGGAAAAGCTCGTAGATATTCTTACCGAGCCTTTCGAAGGAAGCCTGCCTGTTGGCGCAACCCAAAAAGAGGCGCGTCAATTGCGGCGGAACATGTATAAGATGCTAGATAAATTAATCCATGAATTCGAAGAACGTCGAGTTCAACGTGACATGGAGGGAGAATAAGCCGATGCCAGCCTATCTGATTAAATACCATCGACCGACAGGTGCACTGGAAGTGACTGAGTATGATTCCCTGATAGAGGGAACCCGCGCTCGTCATAGACTGGATCAAGTAAATAAGGATCCTGATGTCGAGATTGTGGCGATTGGTGCTAAGAACTTAGAGTCCGTTCGGCACACGCATGCGCGCTACTTCTTCCGTGAGAAGACCGCGCCGCCGTATCCCTTTGTGGCTTAAAGCTCGAAGCTTTGAAGGGCGCAGTTGATGAAAGCTAGCCGCGAAGGATTTTCTCCATGGCCTTTCCTTTGGCTAGCTCGTCAACGAGCTTGTCCATGTACCGAATATTCTGCATCAGTGGGTCATCGATGTCTTGGACACGATGCCCGCAGATGCTGCCAGTGATGAGGGAGCGGGATGGGTTCAGGTGCGGGGCCTGCTCGAAGAAGTCCTCGAGGGTGACCTTTTGCTTCCGGACCCGTTCCAGCTCCTCAACCGAGTAGCCGGTAAGCCAAGTGATGACTTCGTGAAGCTCGCTGACAGTCCTGCCTTTGCGCTCTACCTTCTTAACGTAGTGCGGATAAATATCGGCGAAGGGAACGGAAAAGATGCGGTGAGACATGGGTGCAGTATATCGGTGGGCCTCATGGCGCGCGGCGGCCGTTCGTTGTCGCGGTTTAGCCGTGCCAGAGCGTCGAGATTGGCATTGCCCAGAGGTTTTCACCCATCGGCAAGACGTCCTTGCCTGTGTACAAGACAATTCCTGCGCGGAAAGAATCACCAGCTACCTGCTGAAGATAGCGCAGGCCAGCAAAGTCCTTCGGCTGGATCGACATTGCGGCTTTGACCTCCACGCCAACAACGTCCCGGGATCGTGATTCCAGCACAAGGTCAACCTCTTTGCCAGTAGAAGTCCGAAAGTGGAAGAGGCGATAATCAACTGATGACCATGCTTTCTGCTTCAGAAGCTCGTTGGCAACGAAGGCTTCGCATATGCCGCCGCTAAGCGTGCTGGAAATGTTCATCTCCAATGCCTCTGGCTCGAGGCCTGCCAGACTTGTGGCCAGTGCGGTATCCGAGAGGAAGACCTTAGGCTTAGAGATAGCTCGCTTCTCAAGATTTGTTCCCCATGATGGTAATTGGTTAATCAAGAAGACATCATTCAGAGCAGCTACATAGGTAGGGACTGAGCGTTCGGGAATGTCGAGTGCACGCCCAATGTGCGCCGCTACAAGTTCCGCGGTGCCTTGTGCAGCAAACTTGGCGAGAAGATTGTGTAAGCGGTCAGGGAATTGAATGCCGTAGAGCTCGGCAGCGTCTTTTGACAAGACTCGCTCAATATAAGCATCGAACCACCGGTGTTGCCGTCGCCGACTAGAATCCCTAAGTCCTGGAAAACTCGGCGTGCAGAAGAGCTGGAAGTAGTCAGCCCGGGAAAGGGCGGATGCGGGTTGTACGCTTGCATCTTTTAATGACCACATTCGGCCTGCAAAGTCTTCGTGGATACCTAAACGTTCGCCCACGCTGAGGCCGTGAAGGCGAATAGTTTCTGCGCGGCCAGCGAGAGATTCTTCAGCTCCTGTGAGACTGAGGAGGTTGGATGATCCGGTAAGGATAAAACGACCCGGCCGTCGATCTTCTTCGAGTGCGCCTTTAATCGCGCGAAACAGCTCTGGTGCGCGCTGAATTTCATCTATGGCTAGTGTCCCTTCGGGGAGCTGTCTGACAAAGCCGTCTGGATCTGCTTTCGCAGATACCAGCGAAGCGCTCTCATCAAGGTTAATGAATCTATGTTCCCTACCTTCGAGTAATTGATGGACAAGGGTGCTCTTTCCTACTTGGCGTGCGCCGGAAATAGTCAGCACAGGTGTATCTGACAGAACTTCTTCCGCCAGTTCTAGTGCGTTTCTATGCAGAAAAGAATGAGTCATGGCCGTCAATCTACCTGCGGTGTTGCGGTTCTGCAAGATGTTCATTGCGGTTCTGCAATGCTCTCGTTGCGGTTCTGCAAGGTTCTCATTGCCGTTCTGCAATGCTCGCGCTGCCGTTTGATCACGCTGTGGAACGCCAAAAAGAGGGCACCCGCAGCCGTCGTGAAACGGCTTGGGGTGCCCTCTTCTGTGAGGCCTGAGGAGGAGGGCTAGTCCCAGACGGGGGCGTCGCCAAGCTGCAGCTCGGAGTAGCGCGCCTCCGGAACGGTGGCGGAGTAGGGTTTGCCCACGGCCTCCCATTCCTGGTCGGCATTGCAACGCACGTCCTGGCCGTCGGTGTCGAGCATGGTAAAGCCCCACACCAGCTTGCCCTGGGAGTTTGCCGGCAGCGTGTACGGGCCAACCTCCTGGTTCAGCTTCCAGTGCTGCTCGTGCACGTAGTTGAAACCGTAGGTCTGGGTCAGAACCTTGGCCAGCTCGCCCTCGCCCTTGATGGAACCGGAGACCTCGATGGTCTGCGTGCGGGCCTGGGTCACGGTGTGGCTGACCGGCACGGGCTCATCATTTCGGTTGGCCACACTGGCGGCGTCGGTCTGCTTGAACCATCGGCGGGTGGCGGTGACGTAGGTGCCGTTCTCACCGGGCGTCGAGCAGTGCGTGCCCGGCTTGAAATCATCATTCCAGCGCTGCGGCAGCTCGAAGTCCCCGCCGAAGTCAGCGGCGTGGGCCACAGGAGCGGCCGCCAATAGGCTGAGCGCGGCGAAGGCGCTCGCGATGGACTTCTTCAGCACGTCTTAGCCCCAATCGTTGTTGTCGCGGGTGGAGACCTCCACGTGGCGCTCCTTCGGCAGGGTAGCGGTGAAGGTGCCACCGTTGGCCTGCCAGGTGTTATCGGAACCGCAGATGGTCTTCTGACCCTCGAAGTCGGAGACAACCCAGCCGGCGCGCATGACGGCGGTCTTGCCCGGAGCAATGTTGTACGGGCCGACCTGCTCGCCCACCTCGTAGGACTGGGAGTCGGTGTAGCTGGAGGAGAAGGTGAAGTTGATCAGATCCAGCAGCTTGAAGTCAACGCCGGCGGAAACGTTCCAGGTCTTGGTCTTGGTTTCCTTGATGGAGCGGGTGACCGGCAGCGGCTCGTCGTTGTAGTTGGACACGGTCCAGGAGCCGGCGGAGCCGTCGAAGTAGGTGCGCTTGATCTTAACGGTCTGGCCGGTGTCACCCGGGTTGGTGCAGTGCTCACCGATGGTGGTCGGGTTGGCCGGGCCCAGGTCACGTGCCGGGAGGGCGTTAGCAGCCGGGGTAGCGATCAGGCCGCAAGCGATGGCCACGGCGGCGGTGGTGGAAGCAATCTTGGTCTTGAACATGGTGATTTCTCCTTGGGAAGTAAAGGGGGATTAGTAGATGGTCTGGGTCGGGACTGGGAGTTCGCGGTACTCGTCCGGGGTGACGTCCTCGGTGCGAGTGGAGCCGTCCTTGCCCGTGATGGTGGCCTCCGCCCAGAAACCGCTGGGAGCGGTGGTCTGCTTGTAGTTGGAGGTCAGGCTGTACTTTCCGTCCTTACCGCAGTGGATTTCGCGGTAGTTGATACGGGTCATGGTGGTGCCGTACTCCACGCGGACGCGCTCACCAGGGGCCAGGTCGATGTGCTGCAGCTCGGTTCCCACCGGCATGTAGGCGCGCTTGACCGCGCCAACGGACTCCAGCCAGCCCTTCGGGATATCGCCGCGGTTGCCCTGCCAGTTGGTGTACGGTGCGTGCTCGGCGCCGACGACGAAATCGGTGACCGGCGCGTACTCATAGTCACCCTTGGACCAGTTGAGGAAGTCTGTGGAGTAGCCCGGCTTGCGGAAGGTCGGCTTCACCGCAGTGATGTCCAGCGGGTACCAGGAGCTATCGCGGCCTTCGCAGGTCTCGCCTTCCTTGGGCCAGGATGGGTCGCGCTGCAGGTCCTCGGAAGGCTGCATGATTTCATCCTTCTTCGGGTCCGCAATCTTCTCCAGGCTGGGGCCGGACACGGAGGTGTAGTTGCCCTCGATGGGCTTGGAGTTCGCGCCCGGGGAGCGGGAAGGAATCTCCATGGCGAGGTCCGAAATCGAACCATCCGCCTTGATGATGTAGGCAAAGGCATAGCGCTCAGCCGGGCCCTTGCCGCGGATGACGTTGGCGCCGGGCATGTTCTCTAGGCGGTCATCGTTGCAGCCGACGAACATGGAGATGAAGTCCTTTTCCACCACGCCGTATTCCACGCGGAAGGATTCGCCCGGCTTCAGGGTGACGGGGCCGAAGGTTTCCTTCTCCTGCCAGCCGTTGCTCAGCTTCAGTCCGATGTCGGACTTGGCGGTGGTGTCCCAGCCGGAAGGCATAGCGGCCTTGGAGTTGGCCTCAATCTTGTGGTTGGTGCCCGTTTCCACGGAGGCGGTGTACGGCACCTCCTGGTTCGTGGTGTTCTTAAACTGCAGGGTGCCGTCGCTCAAGTAGCGGCGGCCGGTCTCTGCGAAGTGCCACTCGGGAGTGGCGTTGTCTTCACCTGCTGCGCTGCAGCTCTTGTAGAGGTTGGTGATGGGGTAGGCCTGTGGCATGGGCGGAATGTTGGCCGCCTGTGCCGAGGGGGTAACTAATGCCGCGGTTGCCACCAGTGGTGCAAGCGCGCGCAGTCCCTTAGAGAGCACCTGTGTACCGTCCTTATATTTTATTAAGCGAAAAGTGAGAGATTTGTAGAATCCGCACTTATTTTAGGAGGCATGCAGGGGGTAGACAATGGATATAGAAAACGGCTTACGACGCTTGAAGAAAGTTAGTGGCGTTAAGTATTTGCTGGCCAGCCCATTGATCTTTCGTACACAAACTTCTGTATAACCCCGTGTGGGTGGGTCAGTGCAGACCCGGTCTCTTGACTTTATGGGATACGCGCACCGGTGGCCGGAAGAAGGGAAACCTTCTAATAGTCCACCGCATCACGCACAATAGGGCAGGTCATGCAGTGCCCGCCCCCGCGCCCGCGGCCCAACTCCGCCGAGCCGATCTCGACCACCTCAATGCCGGCGGCGCGCAGCTTCTTATTGGTGTGCTTGTTGCGGTCATAAGCCACCACCACGCCCGGTTCAATGGCCACGACGTTATTGGCGTCGTCCCACTGCTCGCGAGCGGCGGCATAGGTGTCCCCACCGGTTTCCACCACCTGCAGGCTCCTGACGCCAAGTGCCTTGGCGACGACCTCGAGGAAAGACTCGGTGGGCAGTTCGACGTCGAAAGGCGCCGTGCTTGTGGAGGGGTGCAACACGATGGGCCGGATAGTGTCCACGATCTTGGGGTAGGCGGTGACCTTATCGGCATCCAGGAAGGTGAGCACGGTGTCCAGGTGCATCGAGGCGCGGTCGGCGGCCATGGCGGCGATGATGATCTTCTCGGCCGCGCCTTCCTGGAATAGGCGCATGGCCAGCTGGCTTACTCCCTGCCAGGTGGTGCGCTCACCCATGCCGACGAGGACGATGCCCTTTCCGATCGGCATGATGTCCCCGCCCTCCAAGGAAGCCAGGCCTGGCTCCTCATCGGTATTTCCGTACCAGAACTGAAAATCCGCCTGCGCAAACCGTGGGTGGTAGTTATAAATCGCTCTGGTCAGCAGCGTTTCCTGGTGGCGCGCCGGCATGCGCATGGGGTTGAGCGAGACCCCGCCATAAATCCACGCCGAGTTATCCCGCGAGTACTGAGTGTTGGGCAGCGGGCGCAGCGCAAAAGCGGAAGGTCCGTAGACCTCACGCATGGCATCGATGGTTCCGTGGCCTAGGCCTTCCGGGATTTCGGCGAAGGGCAGCCCGCCGATGAGGAGCTCCGCCAGGCGTTTGTTAGACATGTCATCGAACCAGTGGCGCAGCTCGCCGCCGATGCCGACACCAACGTTCTTATCCAAAAGCTTGAAGTCCAGGATGAAATCACGCCCGCCCGGGGTGGCCAGGGTTTCCTCCAGGAGCGTGTGCATCTCCAGCACCTCGACGCCGTAGCTGCGCAGCTTGGCGACGAACTCTGCGTGATGCTTCTTGGCTTCGTCGACCCAGAGGACGTCGTCGAAAAGCAGCTCTCCGCAATTGCTGGGGGTCAGCCGCTCGTGCGCGAGCCCCGGCGCGCACACCATGACCTGGTGGAGCTTGCCAACCTCGGACCAAACGCCCAGCGGGGGAGTTGTCATGTGCGTGAACCTTTCTCGGTACGGGTGCGCTGTGCCATCCAGTTGCGTGGTGAGCAGCGGCACCCGGGGTGGTGATATGTGAACTAGACGACAATTCTAAGAAAAGTTCGAGCTTTTTCAAGCTACCGGAAGCCGAAGAAACCCCATGTAGGTGCAGGTTTTGCGACTGGACGCATACTATTATCCGCGTTTATTCACACGGCTCCGGCGCGCACATAGTGAGGTTCCACGCCGCGCTTGTCGACGCCTCTTCCTCCGCCACTGCGACAACACCTACGCTGGCAGGTGCTGCATTTCCCGGCGAGCCGGATGAATAACTTTGAGAGGAATGGAAACTCTGCGCGAATAGTAGAGATGTAAACGCGCGGGGGTAGGTGTGGCGTGCAGTCCGAGGGCGAGGGAGGCCTCGCTACTGGGCGTCGAAGTCCTCGGCTATGAGACTTGCCGCGTGCTCGCGGAGGTAGTCGCGTAAGTACGGCAAGGCGAAATCGACTTCGCCGTGGCCCGTGGTGGTGATCATTTCGGCGTCGAGAAGCCGGCGGCGATAGTTGCCTACATAAGAATCAGTCTTATTGAAGCGTGCCTTGATGTCCGCCATCTTGGAAGGGCCATCGCTTTGAGCCATGTAGACCAAAAAGCTTCGGTCGACGGGGGAGAGGTCCGACAGCGCTGGCTCATGAACAAGTTGGCCGAGCTTGCGCTGTGCTGTTGCGACTCCGCGCCGGGCAGCGTCGATAGAAATCTCGGTACCTCCGTCAGCGGTACGTTCCTTTTCCCTGAATGAGCACTGGCCGACGAGCTGGATCATGAATGGATATCCATGGCACGCCTCAACCGCGGTTTCCAAAGCGTCCTGTGACCATGAGGTGGCGGCGCTGTGAAGGGGTTCCTCCAGTGCTTCACGTACATCCGAATCGGAGACCCTGCCCAGCTCAATGCGGTTAGCGCGTCGAAGAAAGGTAACTGGATTGGTGTCGCCACGACTGTTCAGCTTCCCGGAAAGCAAAGGTCTAATTGAGGACGGGATGCCTGCCATGACAACGGAAATGTCCTCACCCTCGCGAACTAAATGTTGAATCGTGGCGCCGAACTCTATGAGCTCCTGGCTGCGTTGATGGTGCATTTCATCCAGTGTTACAAGAACCCCACCGGGCTCCTGGCGGGATTTCCGGTCGAGCTCACGTTTATAGGCCAGTAAATCCTTGAGCGCATTGCGGAGCGAGTACGTGGACTCTGCGATAGCTCGGGTATCCCAATTGAGCCCGCCTCCAATGCCGAGGATAGAGACGTTGAGGCCTTTGAGCTGTTTCCTCTCCTTAGCCAGAAGCTGAATAATGCTGCTACGCAGTCGCTCAACAAAACCGGTCGTTGCAGTGTCACTGAGCGTGAGCCAACCGCGCTCGAGCGCTTCGTCTTCGAAGGCATTAAGAAGGACTGTCTTGCCGATGCCGCGTGGTCCGATGATGAGTGAGATCCTCTCATGGGCACCAGGGCCTTCATCGAGTGCAAAACCGAAATCACGAATGGCATCGCTGCGGCCAACCAACAGCGGGGGAGTGGCGCCGAGAGTAGCCGTAAAAGGGTTGGTGTGTTTCGGATTCATGTCCCTCACTCTAGACCACAGAGCTTTTGAAGTCTTGTGAAGTTTATGAATTTTGTGAATTCTTTGAAGTTTATGAAGAGCTTTGAAGTTTGAAGAAGGGCCTGCGTCGCTATTAATAGGAGGCAGTGGCGCGGCATGGAGCGATTGGGAAAGAAGTTGGTTTACAAGTTCTTTGTAAGGAGCATCTTTGGCGCAAGGGATGCGCCCGGACATCGTCGTGGATGAAGCGAGTTTGGGGGAGCGAGCATCCGGCCGGTCGGAACAGAAAGCGAGTGCGTACTCACTCAGCAACATTTAACTGGCCACGTACTGTGAACGTATGACTCAGGACACTTTGGAACCCATATCGGCACTGCCGCGCGGTGAGTTCGCCTTCCCTGGCCCGCTTCGCGACGCCCTCGTCACCGCCATCCTGAACGGCACGAAAACCACTACGACGTCCTTGTTGGCCGAGCACCCGTGCGACCACGACCCGCGCGAGGACGTGGGCACTCTTGAGGCTGTCCTCGACTCACACGACAACGTGGTGTGCGTCATCCGCACCATCGAGGTCCAAGTCCGCCGGCTCGCCGACGTCAGCGACAAGCATGCCATCGCCGAGGGCGAAGGCTACACCGATGCCAGCGAATGGCGCGCCGGGCATGAAGAGTTCTGGTGTTCGCCCGATTTCGTTGAGTACATCGGAGAACTAGACATCAACGATGACACCCAGGTGGTGTGCCAGCGCTTTGCTGTTGATGGGCGGTACCCGGTTAAGGCATTGGAGCCGTGGGATTCCTGAAGGGGCATGCCCGCGAGCTAGGCGTATTCGTAGCTCGTGCCCAGCGGTAAACATCTGGACTGTGAATGTTCATCTAGATTTTGCCTCAAGGTCGGGGAACCTCTAGTCGCGATAGGCAGAATGCCTCTATGCGCAATCGTCACACCATTCTTGCTTTGACTGCTCTTCTTTCTCTCAACGCCTCTAACGCTATCGCTGCTGAATCGGACCCAGGCCAGGCGGCAGTAGCGACCGGAGACATTGTCTACTTCCAGGATATGAAGGAGTTCGAGCCCCGAACTTGGGATGACGGTAGTCACCAAGGCGGCATCGCTTACTTGGCAACTGCTCTGGAGAATATCCGTCAAGAAGAGGGCGACCCCATTGTCGCCTTTGGTGGAGAACTTGCTGCCGGCAGCCTGTTCGGCTCAGTCTTTCGCGGTGAGTCATTTGTAGAGGCTTTTAACGAACTCGGTGTGGACGTTGGCAATTTTGGCAACCACGACTTTGATTACGGTGTGGACCATACTCGTAGCCTTATCGAAAAGGCCGAGTTTCCATGGATTTCCAGCAATCTGACTACCCAGAATGGCGAGCCGATCAGCGAGGACGGAACCACGTTCACCGCTAAGTCTGGCGACCTCACCGTCGGGTTTGTTTCTCTTACTGCCGACCTTGATCGAACGGTAGCCGCCAAGGATGTGGTAGTGGGGGACTTCATTGATTCCGCACGCGCCGGGGTTAACAAGCTCCAAGAAGAAGGCGTCGATGCAATCGTTTTGCTGAGCCAGATTTCAAAAGAAGACACCACTCGGGTAATGGAAGAGATTCCCGAGCTTGCAGCAGCGCTGCGTGAAGAAAACGAGGCGCAATCACCGGAAGAAGTAACCTACACCGCAGATGGTCGGCCGATTGTCGCACCGCGCGCTGATTATGGAACGTTGGTTCACCTCGACATCACTGTTGACCGGTCCACACAGGAGAACACAGTGAAAGTAGTGAACCATCCGGTCAATCCATCGCTTAGGGCTAACGAAGAGTGGAAGACACGCAGCGAGAAACTCTACGGTGAATTAGACCGCCAACTGGGCGAGCAACTTGGTACTGCGACGCAGGCTTTATCAAAAGCAGAACTAGGTCCGTTGGTAGCGGATGCATACCGCGAACATTTCGATACCCAGCTCGGATGGCAGAACGGTGGCGGTCAGCGTGCCGACATGAAAGAAGGGACCTTGACCCGTCGCGATGCGCAATCGGTGCTTCCTTTTGGAAACTCACCAATCGCGATTCAAGCGACAGGCCCACAGATTAAAGATGCGCTGGAAAAGGGTATTGAATCCAACCCGGACGGTGGAAACGGCTTCCCACGAACTGCCGGATTCACGTTTGATTTCGACGCATCTGCGCCATTTGGCGAGCGTGTCACGGCGATAAAGCTCGATGATGGCACGTCAATGGGCATGAATGCCACCTATTCACTAGCCGTTAGCAACTACGTGGTAAATGGTGGCGACAAGATCGATTCATTCAGCGATGCGCGTGTTACTTCTACAGGCACGGCAATCGACGTCGATGTCTTCTCCGAGTTCATCAAGCGGCATGGTGAGCTCTTACCTTTGAAGACTCCCGATAAGTCAAACGGTCCAGCAAACGGTGGGAAGGCAGAAGAATCATCGATTGGATCTTCGCGAGGAGCAGCCGTTGCTATCGGGGTGATTGCCGCACTGGCGGGTGCTTTCGTCGCGTTTACTCCCAAGCCCGTACTGGAGGGGATTGTTCGCTACCTGAAGACCTTCTTGCCGGGCTCGTGGCAACTAAATCTTCCTTCGGATCGCTTCCCCTTGCAGGGACTGCATCAATAACCAGGGCATTTCAGTTCTACGGAGTCATTCCCACGTTTCAAAAGAGTGGCTGAGCTGCGAGTGTCGAGATATTTTTATCAGCCCAGTCGGTAGACCTCATAGTCGTCCGGCACTCCGGCGCCAGGAACGTGCTGCAGTCCGAGCTTCAAGGCTAGGGCAATCGAAGCCTCGTTGGTGGGGTCGATGATGGCGACGACGGGGAGCTGTGGGAAACGCTCGCGCGCACTGGCAATTGCAGCGGCTGCGGCCTCTTTTGCGTAGCCTTTGCCCTGCGATTCGGGTGCGAAGCGGTAGTAGAGGTTGAGTACTTCTTCACCAGCTTCCGCACTATGGCGCACGCCAGTAAATCCTATGGTCGTGCCATCGAGCGTGGATACCACGTAGTAGCCCAGCTGATTCTCGCGCCAGTTGGCCTGCCATGTGCGTGCCAACTCCGTGGCTTCCTCCCTGGTCTTCATAGCTAGGTCAGGGCGGTGTTCGTAAGTGCGGGCGTCCGAGTGGATGGCAAAGATGGCGTCTATGTCGGCATCAGTTGGTGCCGACAAACTGAGTCGGGGAGTGCGAAGAGTATGAATATCATTCATTGCGAGTCCTGAGGTTGAGAGCGGCGTTCGGCCAAGTTGTCTAATCTGCACACGCGTGGTGCCGTCGCTCTTGGTCGAAAGCTGCCTGGCTGCGTCGGTCAGAGAGGAAGCAACTTTGCCTTAGGCCTCCGAAAGGGGGTCGACTCCCGTTTGGACAGGCTCCTCAAGCGCTTCTTCCTCGAAGAATGACGAGTCTTCCACAGCGTTTCCTTCGCTGACATCGCGCTGAACCGTCTTCTTCAGAGCACCCTCAATGAGTGTGCAGAGTGATTCCCTTCGACGCTCGAAGAAAGCATCAAAGTTATCGCTGCGCAGTGCGTCGGGTGAAATGAGGTGTCCGCGCAGAACGTCGTCCACGCCGTCGGCATCGAAGCCTGATTCGCTCTCAACTTTGGTCAAGTATGCCGACGGGGCAACGCCACCGATGACACGGTTCGTGCGTGCGCTCAGCGTCGTCTTGTTGACGATTGACTCGCGGCGCTCGTTATCAATTCCGTTTTTCTTGCACCAGTCCTGAGGGAAAATATGGTGGATGTCTACGGCCATGTCCCTGTACTGGAATGCTCCGAATTGTTTTCCCTCGACCCAGTCTGTTGAGCCCTGTGCCATGATGAGTGCTGCGATGCCCTTATAGGCAGCGGCATTGCGGGTGCGCAAGGAATGAAGGCGGGATTCAGCGAAGGTAGCGTCCTGCACGGTGCGTGGGGCGGAAGTTTCTTCACCCATCGCCCAAGCAGGTACTCCTTCGAGGTCACGTACGAAGCGTGTCTCAATGGCAGCGCCATAGAGCTCGCCCAAGACTCCGCTCCAGAACCACTGCGTGATCTTTTCTTTCACGTGGTGTTTGTCTGCTTCCTTGCCAAGAACAACAGCAATGGCAGCAAGCGGAACCAATTGCTTCGGGTAGGGGACATCCCTGAACCGATAGATGTGCAGATCTGCGAGGAAGCCTGCCGCCCAGATGAATCCTTGACGCAGGGCGTCGCGCCAAGTGAGGTAGTCGTTCAACTCAAGCTTTAGAACGTCTTCCCTCTTGGCAGACAGGCCGACTTTGCGGCTTACCGAGGAGTGCTTGCTTCGCTCAAGAGTTGTCAGCATCGTGATTGCTTGGAGGAAGTCAGTGTTCTCCACCTTGTGGAGGACGTCATGTTCTTTCCACAGCTCCTTGGTCTCCACCCAGTCATCGTTGAGGCGGAAATCGCGCTGGTACTTGTCGTAGTACTCTGCATCGCCGGCAAACACCGCCGTGAGGAGCTCAAAAACGTTGAGAGGGAGTCCGCCAACATTGACCTTTTCGAAGACGGTGGCCACCGCTGCCTTGTCCGTCTGCTTGTCGAGCTCAATTGCGGGAATCTTGTATTCGTTGACCTGACGGATGATCCCATCGCTGAATGCGGTCATGAGCTCGGTATCACCCAACTTGCCAAACCATTCGAAAAGTCCCATCTGATCAAGCAGTAGCGAAACGGGGATGTAGCCCGCTTCGTGTTGCTTCTCCATGCTGCTCAGATCGAGCACGATATCGCGATTGAAGTTGGTTCGAATAACTCCATCAGCCGGTACCGAGATCACTGCTTCATCCAGCTCGAAGGGATCCTCAATAGACTTCTGGATATTGATGAAGTACCTGCGGTCGAGGCGCTTGCCGCGTGAGTCTTTGGTGTGAACAACACCATCACCCTTGAGGGCTTGGGTAAGCGATGTCAGTCGTTGCTGGCCGTCGAGAAGCAAGAACTTGGGCTCGGAAGTGGCAGTAGACTCGGTGCTTTCGATGGGCCGTGGCTTGAACCTGACAGAGGAATTGCCGGTTTCCAGCAACATGATGATGCCCAAAGGATGCCCACGGAAGATGGTTATGAGGAGCTGGCGGACGCGCTCGTCCTCCCACTTATACTTTCGCTGGAAATCGGGGAGCTGAATCTCTCCGTTCTCGGTATTGCGCATCAGCGCCGATAGTTGGTGCATGTTGGTGTTGAAACCCACCGGAGCCTCCTCTGTAGCGAATAGTCTTCTCCAGCATGCCTTAAAAGGGGCAAAGGGGGAGGAGAACTCTGGAGATTTATTTCAGCAAAAGGCTGCGTTTGGTGTTGGGCTTATCCAGGTGAAATGTTCTCGAACTCCTGAGCCGCAATCCTCCCAAAAGGTCCAGCCCCGCTGATGCCTTGGACTCCATGAGCCTTTCCGACTACTCCCAGCTCGCCCTCGATGTACCCATCTCCTGCTGTGATGAGCACTGGCTGGTCAGCAACGTCGCGCGCACCAGCGCATCTATGGGCAGCGGTTGGTGCTGCGCGATTACGGGATTGAAACCCGCGGCCGTGCCACCACGAAACTGCGCGTGAATTACCGCACGACTCGGCAGAACCTGGGCTATGCCACGGCGATTCTCGACGGTGCCGAGTGGGTGGATTCGGAAGAGAATATCGACGATCTGCATGGCTACCGTTCGGTGCGCCAGGGTCCTGCGCCGGTTGTCTTGAATTCTGCGAGCAAGGCGGAGGAGGCTGAGGCCTTGGCTGCGCGCATCCGGGACTGGACCTCCGGGGATGACGATGTCTCCATCGGTGTGCTCACCCGGACTAATGCCCGCAAGGATGAGATCGCCACGCAGTTGGGCGAGCTGGGCGTGGCGGTGAGCACTGGGCGGCGCACGTCCCGGGATCGCCCGGTGGCGGTGATGACGATGCACAACGCCAAGGGCTTGGAGTTCACGCACGTCATCTTGCTTGATGTAAGCCGCGAGGCGCTGCCGCAACGCTACCTGATGAAGGGGCTGGCACCGGCCGAGGCCGACGAGGCGCTGCAGCGCGAGCGGGCTTTGCTCTACGTGGCGGCCTCCCGCGCCCGCGATGTGCTCGTAGTGAGCGTGGTGGGGGAGGCCTCCGAGCTGTTGCCAGGTTAGGTTAGTCAGTTCTCTTCCTTTGCTTCCTTTCGCTGGAAGGAGCTGCATCACAATCGCAGGAGACGTATGATGTCTTATGACTCAAGTGAAAAGGTGAATAGGAAGGGTTCAAGACATGACTGCAAGCACACAGCTCCTGCACGGCGTTGTACCGCCGCTTCTGACTCCGTTTAACGAGGACTACTCCGTCGACATCGATACCCTCAAGCGTCAGGCCGAACGGCTGATTAAGGCTGGTGTTCATGGTCTGTTCGTTCTCGGTTCTTCAGGTGAGGTGGCTTTCCTTACACGAGAGCAGCGTAAGGAAGTCATTGCAACGGTGGCGGAACAGGCTCGCGGGCGAGTTCCGGTAGTTGCAGGCGTGATTGACATGACGACTCCGCGAGTCATTGAGCATATTGAAGATGCCGTCGCGCTCGGGGTCCAGGGTCTAGTTGCCACTGCCCCTTTTTATGTTCGTACTCACGATGTAGAAATTGCTGAGCACTTCCGACTTCTTCACGAAGCCGCGCCAGAGACTCCCATCTACGCGTACAATATTCCGGTCAGTGTTCACTCGGTACTGGATATTTCTACCCTTATTTCTCTCGCCAAGGAAGGTGTGCTCGCTGGCGTTAAAGATTCTGGCGGCAATGATGGATACACGCGTGCTCTGATTAGTGCCCGCGACAAGGCTGGGGTGAAAAACTTTGTGGTTTTAACTGGCTCGGAAACTACGGTCGACTTTGCTTACCTGGCAGGTGCCGATGGCGTGGTACCTGGTCTGGGCAACGTGGACCCGGTTTCCTACGTGAAGTTGCATGAGCTACTGGTGGACGGGGCGTATGCCGAGGCCGCGGAATTGCAGTCTAAGATTTGTGACCTTTTCACCATCGTTGGTGTGGGCGATGGGACCCGCATGGGCGGAAGCTCGCAAGGTCTCGGCAGCTTCAAGGCAGCGCTTCACCACCTGGGCGTCTTTCCGTCGGGGCTGATGTCCCGTCCGCACGTCGCTCTGAATGATGAGGAGCTGGCTAAGATTCATGAGATCGTCGATGCCGCTCAGGTGATCGAGCCCTAATTTCGCTGAACTACGACGAAACGAGTGAAGAGTGACTAGTACCCTTGCGCTTGATGTCGGTGCAACAAAGATTGGTTGGGGCTTCGTGTCTGATGAAGACCCAACGCAGGCAGTTGCGTTGGGAAAGATTCCTACCCAGCCGGCCGGGGCTTCGCCACAGGAGCAGATTAAGAAAGCCGTTCAGCTGGCGTTGGAAGAATCGGGCATTGCCCCGGCGCGAATCGGCATTGGTTCGCCAGGAGTGATTCAGGCACCTGAGGGACTCGTCACCTACAACGGGGACACCATTAAGAACTGGTCTGGTACCAATCTTCGTGAGGTCGCGAAAGAGGTTGTTGACCTTCCGTGTGCTGTTCACAATGATGTGAGAGTCTGGGCGTACGGAGAGCTGATGCTCGGAGCCGCGAGGGAGTTCCAGTCCGGCAGAGTCCTGTACCTTTCGTTGGGAACTGGTGTCGGTGGTGCGGTAAGCGATAACGGGAGTCTGCTCAGCGGACCTACCGGATCGGCCGGAGAGTTTTCGGAGCTCTTGTGCGCTGATTTCCGGGGCTTTGCGGACCGCGCCGAAAACATTATGAGCGGCAATAGCTTGGCTGCGTATTATGAAGAATTTTCTACGAACCCGGCGAGCGAGCGGGTGCAGTGGAAGGAACGGGCCCAGTTAGTGCTTCCCCTCGAAAAGGTCGTGGAAAGAATGAACCAGGGAGATGAACTCGCTTCCCGGATTATTCGAGGGAATTCTTATGGCCTTGGCCGTGCGGTGGCTGGTCTTGTTTCGGCTCTTGATCTTGATGCCGTTGTCTTGGGCGGCGGTGTGTGTCAGATTGGTGCCGCTGTGGAAGAACCATTCCGTCAGGCCATAGAGGATTTCGCATTGAAGCCGAATCGCTCCGTTGCAATTCGGGTTACTGAATCTCCGGCGACAGCACCGTTAGTGGGTGCAGCGGCTTTTGCTCGAGATAACGCTTTTTAGCACCGTTTATCTGCGATATATCCAGAAGAAGGCTCAGGTATATGTTTAGGTTTAAGAGTAGTGAACTGGCGGAACGCCGAGAAGAAGTCCAAGGGTTAATTCGAAACTCGGTGATTGTCTCGGTGCAAGCGCCAGATGGTCACCCAATGCGCGATACCCATACCTTGACGCATGTCGCTCGTGCGTGCGTTGAGGGAGGAAGCCGTGCAATCCGGTGTGGCGGGTATGGCGGCATCGAGGATGTCGAGGCAATCGCAGCTGCAGTAGATGTACCAGTTTTCGGCCTTACAAAGGAGGGGAGTGAGGGGGTTTATATCACGCCAACTGTAGAGTCCGTCCGTCGATTGGCTGAGGCAGGGGCAGCTGTTATCTGTGCAGATGCCACGGATCGCCCTAGGCCTGATGGCTCAAGCTTTTCTGATCTTGTCGCAGAGTGTCACCGGCTTAATGTCTTGTCAATGGCCGATTGTTCAACCCCGGAAGAAATGCAGCAGGCGCACCACACGGGGGCGGATATCATTTCAACGACGCTGGCCGGCTATACAGAATTCCGGAGCAAGACTGAAGGTCCGGATCTTGAATGCTTGGCAGAGGGGCGACGGCTCTGTGGTGAAGATGCTTTTTTGATAGGCGAAGGCAGGTTTGCCTCGCGCGATGATGTGGCTGCAGGAAAGCGCGCTGGCGCCGATGCAATCATCATTGGCACTGCCATCACAGATCCTGCCTGGATTACGCGGAGCTTCAATAGCTGACGCGGATTGTCACAGCGAAGTCAGCAGAGGCTCGTAATGCCTGAGTACAGACTCTTGATACTTCTTCAGGTCATTGTTCTGTAGAGCATCGACGATGTCTTGGTGCGCGCGAACCGTCCTGCTGAAGTCCTGTGGTTCTTCCAACTTGCGAAGTGGAATGACGTTCATGTGCACTTGCCAAAAGGCATCATTGAGCTCACGGATGATCGGGTTATCAATTTCGGAAAGCAGCACCTGATGGAACTCCCGATCCTCTTCGGCAAAGTTTAGGCCCTGCTTCCGCTTGGCTGACATCTTTTCCACGATGATGCTCAACTGCTCTAGCTTCGAGGGGTCGAGTTTGGCTGTGATTTCTTGCCCGATAGCAAGATCAATCGCCTGCCGGATTTCCACTACATCACGAAGTGTTTCAAGGTTGTCATCAGCGTCGAGAGTCGCTCGAAAAATGAGTCCTTGAACTAGAGCTTTGAGGGACGTGCTGGAGACAAACGTTCCTGTTCCGTGCCTGACGTCGACGATATCTAGCGTCGTTAGGATTCTGATGGCCTCTCGGACAGAGGAGCGAGAGAAGCCAAGCTCTTCGCAGAGCTCTGATTCGGTTGGCAAAGTGTCCCCGGGCTTGAGGGCGTTGTCCCGAATGTATTGTTTGATGCCTTCTACAGCCTGCTGGGTGGTTGAGGCAGGGCGATGTGTGGCTTCACTGAATCCCCACGTTCCGGTGTGCACTGGTTAATCCCTCTTTTCTTTTCGATATATCTTAAGCCTTCCACGTTGGCGGGGTACTTAAAGGATGAGCGCTGCGGGGGAGTAGCACTCCGCTCTGACGATCAGGGGTAGACGGCTATATCTTAAATCCCTTCAAACATCAGACGTCTGATGTATTGTATCTTCTAACATGCTTTGTTGCACAGACAAATTAGAGAGTGATTTAGCTCTCTATATCGAAAGCCCTGAAGGGAAGGCCAAATGCAATCATTCGGAACACTCAACTGGATAGTTCTGATCCTCTATCTCCTGGGAATGCTTCTTGTCGGCGCTTATTTTGCGCGTAGGGCCGGCAGTGATCAGGACGAATTCTTCAAAGCGGGTGGCAGGATTCCTGGCTGGGCGGCAGGATTCTCAATCTATGCCACGACGCTGTCTGCCATCACGTTTATGTCCACTCCGGAAAAGGCGTATCTGACTGACTGGGCTTACTCGGCTGGTAACCTCGCTATTTTTGCCATTGTTCCAATTTTGATCGGTTACTATGTTCCGTTCTTCAGGAAGCTGGATGTCACTACGGCCTACGAATACCTCGAGGAGAGATTCTCCGTAGCCCTCCGAGTCCTCGGCTCGCTCCTCTTCGTTCTTTATCACGTCGGGCGCATCGCCATCGTTATCTATTTGCCAACATTGGCGATCACGTCGGTGGCAGATATCAACCCGCTGGTCGTCGCCGCGTTTGTAGGCGCTCTTTGTATTGTGTACACCTTCCTGGGAGGCATGGAAGGCGTGATTTGGTCTGATGTGATTCAGGGTGTCCTGCTGCTGGCTGGCGCTGCAGCGGTAGTGCTGACGGCCATGGCTATGACTCCCGACGGATTTAGCGGTGCGGTGGTTAACGCCGCTGAAGAAGGAAAGTTCTACTCAGCGGACAACTTCACCACGAATGCAGTCTTCTCCTCGATACCATTCATCTTTATCGGAAATGTACTGAACAGCTTGCACCAGTACACCTCTTCTCAGGACGTCGTTCAGCGCTACCAAACGACTCCTACGATTCAAGCGACGAAGAAGTCTCTCATCGTCAACGGAATTCTGGCGCTGATAACTATTCCGCTGTTCTACGGGATGGGAACGGCTTTGTATAACTTCTACGAAGCGAAGGGTGGTCTGCCTGAGGGAGTCAACACTTCTGCTGTAGTGCCGTATTTCATTCTTTCGGAGCTGCCTGCAGGCATTGCCGGACTCTTGATTGCTGCCATCTTGGCGGCTGCGCAATCGACAATTTCTTCTTCGCTCAACTCGATTTCCGCGTGCGTTGTCATGGATATCTATAACCGCTTCTCCCCGAAGGAAGCGTCGGTTACTTTCTCTCGCCTGGTCATCATCGTTGCCGGAACCTTCGGATTGGCCGTTGCGCTGTATCTCATCATTACCAACCAGTCGGACCTGTGGGACCTGTTCCTCGCGATCACCGGTCTTTTTGGAGTTCCGCTCACTGCGGTATTTGTCTTGGGTATCTTTACGAAGTCCGCAAATTCCAATGGCGTTCTCATCGGGCTCCTTTGCGGAGCGATTGCTGCGTACTTCGCTGGAAAGCTGGACCAAGGCCCATTCTTGGTCTCGATTGTCGCGTTCGTAGGAACTCTCGTTATCGGCTATCTGGCATCCTTCATCTTCCGGAAATCGGACCAGCACGACATCACGGGCTTGACTATTTACGGAAAGGACCTTGAGTACACGCGGCGTAGCGCCATGCAAACGCCTGTTGCTTAAATCAAGTAAGTTAAGCCCACGCAGCGTGAGTTGTTGCTCTCCGTGGGGTACATCTCGCATGGCCGCGGCGTGCTCGTAACGAGTGTGGAGGGGCTTCGACGCTGTTGCTGTGGTCGGTGGGGTTGCCGCCTCTGGACCGGTGTCCCAGTAGTTGTGCTTCAAGCAGCTTCATCCTGATGCTTCAAGGAAACGTGGAGGATTTCTTCGATGACCGTTGCAATAACGCCCGGTGTTCCTGGATTTATGGTCCGCCAATTCTCGCTGCCAAGGACTGGAAGGAGCCTTAAAGAGTTGTCAAGGGGGTGGCTATCGGCGACAAGTAGTTCGCCCCAATCCTCTTGGTGTAGGGATAAATAGGCAGGGGAGTGGGAGTTCACAATTATTTGCTGCAGGGGATTGTCCGAGCCCACTTGGTGGCGTGAATCGACAGCCAACTCATGCAGGAGCGTATACATAGCGCGAAGCTTGTCAGGATAAATGCCGTTTTCTGGTTCTTCGAAGCATAAAACGTCGTTCGTGCTGGGGTCGATGGCGAGGAGACCCAGGACGATAAAACGCAGTGTTCCATCCGAGAGCGCACGCGCGGGAAGCAGCGGTGCATTGCCAATTTCTGCTTGAAGCGTGATCAATTGACGCGAGCTGTCGATGTCGAGGTCAATCGAGCGAACATCAACGAGATCGAGGAGCGTGTCTTCTAATTGAACAGTTGCTTGATCGCCGATTTCCTGTGTGAGGCGGGCGAGGGTCGCCGGGAGGTTGGCGCCGCGGGCATCGACGCTTGACGGATCACTCATCGCGCTCGGAGCACGCATCGCACTCGGTTCAAGGCCCAGTAGCTTCCATGTGGAGAGTTCTCTGCGTACTGCAGCAATTGCTGGGTAATCCGCGCTGCGCCCGTAGACGGATAGAACCGTGGAGCGAACTTCCTTCAGGGGAAGGTGCGGATTGCGCCCCCGTCTGCCCGACTTAACCTCGATAGAGTCTTCGGCCGTTGTCTTAATGAACGCCGGACGGCCACCGGTGCTTTTAATAGCAGTCTTGCGAAATGCTTCTGCAGCCCAGGGGTGCCTCTCACGAGCATCCTTTTGGGTGAGTGCCGTGAGATCCTCACGGACAAGTTCGATGGTTCGCACGACTTGATCCGCAGTGAATTCCTGCTCGACGAGTTGGAACTCAAGCTCGTACCGCAGGAAAGTCGTGGTGATTTCTACTTCTTGTCCGAAGTCATCTCGAAAAGTCGCGGGGACGATCATCTCGGCGGCAAACGTGATCGAGTTCGTGTCGTTGCCAAAGATTTCGCTGATATCGCCACGCAGACCGCGGAGATTGGCGGCGGCATCGTTGAGAGAGGCATTAGCTGTTGAGCCGAAGAAAGAAATTGCGTCGAAGATATTTGACTTGCCGACAGCATTGCGGCCCACGATGCAGGTGTAAGGGCCGAGATCGACGCTGAAATTCTTGAGGTTCTTGAAACCATCAACTTCGAGTCGCGTGAGCATGGAGTCCACTATAGCGTGCAGCGAGTGAACACCCAGGGGCGCAGGATGAGCCGCCTAACTGCGCCCCTTTCGGGTTTTAGATCTACCGCCCAAAGTTCTGCACGGCGTACAACCGGCCGTCGGGAGCGACGGTCAGGCCGATTCCCACGGACTTAGCGCGGGGGTCGAGCAGGTTCTTGCGGTGGCCGGGGGAATCCATCCACAGCTTCACCAGGCTGGCATCGGAGTAGTCGCTCCATGCCTGGAGGACGTTCTCACCACCAGCGGGCAGGCCGGCGGGGTAGAAGGTCCAGTAGTTCGGGCGGTGGCGAGTCCTGCCATCGCGGCTCAAGGTGTTGGCCCAATCCTGTGCCAGGTTGGTCAGGTTCGGGTCAACGCGTAGCGGTGCGAGGCCATTGGCCACACGTTGCGCATTGGTTTGATTAATAAGGCCTTGAACGCTGGCTGTAGCGTGCGGAGCCGGGGCTACCGGGCCGGCAGCGGAGGGCATGGTGAAGCCGAAGTCGGCCGGGTTGAATGCACCGAAGGAACTGCCAGCCTGAGCAGGGGCGTTGATGGAACCGGCGAAGAGAGCTGCAACGGCAGCAACCGGGGCGACGATCTTTGTGGCTTTATGTCCGAATGGGAGGCGGAACATGGCGGGCACCTCTTTCTGCTTCAGGTGTTAAGTGGAGGCTTTTTCGACCTCGTACCGAGCGGTACTTTCACTTAAAATTAAAGCTCTTCGGGGTACTCAAAAGCCACTTGACCAGCAGTTTTAAGGTTTGTCTGTGAGTTTATGTGTCTTCGCGCGGCGGGTTTAAGTTTCTTTTGGGTTTGCCGCCCTGAAGGCTTGAAATCGCATAGTTTTCTTTAGAAATGACGGGCGGCGGGGGTGGCACTTGGGGGTGGCTTCTTAGGTTGATGGAAAGCTTTCCCAAGAAAGTGCTGGTGATGTGTCAACTATTCTCAAAAACTCAGGAATTTCTTCAAAAATCCCTGGATTAAGGCTGGGAAAGTATAGTTTGCGTTTATCCTCCGGTGAGGAACCTGAGTGAGAGGGGAACGTCGAAAAGCATGGCAATGAGCAGGAAGAAGGGCTGTTGAGGCTCAGTGTCAGAAGGTAAAAGATTAAGAAAAGTAATGCAACTATTAATGAAACCTATTGGCATGGTGGGGGTCGGCTGCCCACGCATTGCTAGGCTCGTGCGCCATGGCCCTCTTTGACGCGCCGCTGCTTTTCGACGGCGGCCTTGGAACCCACCTCGAGGCCCTGGGGTACGACATCTCGGGTCCGCTGTGGTCGGCGCGTGTGCTGCGTGAGAACCCCGCCCTCATCGAATCTGCCCATGCGGATTTCTTTGCCGCCGGCGCCCAGATTGCCACCACGGCCTCCTATCAAATCACCTTCGATGTGCTGGGCAGGGAGGCGGAGTCTCTTTTGCGCCGCAGCGTCACGGTAGCGCGTGACGCCGCCCGCAAGGCCGGCGACAGACATGCTGCCCACGGTGATCTATTGGTTGCCGCATCCGTTGGCCCCTATGGAGCAGGCCCGGGCCGGGGCAACGAGTACGACGGGGCCTATGGTCTTTCGGCGCACGAATTGCGCCGCTGGCATGCCCGCAGGGTAGAGGTGCTCGCGGACACGGAGGCCGACTTCCTCCTTGCAGAAACCATCCCGAACGCTGATGAGGCCGCGGTGCTTCTGGAGCTGCTCTCGGCCCAGCCCAAGCCCTTTGCATTGAGCATCACCGGTGCCATCGCGGCCGACCCGATGAAGCTCTCACAGGTGATCGCGCTGGCCAACCAGACACCGTTGCTGGGTGCGGTGGGTGTGAATTGTGTGCGCCCACCGCAGGCATGGGCGGTGGCGAAGGCATTGCGCGCTGGAACGGATAAGCCGCTTTTAGCATGTCCCAACAGCGGGGAGATCTGGGACCAGGGCGCCCGTGACTGGCGTCCTGCTCCCGCCGGCGCGGTGGGATTGACTGAGGCGGCGGCCGAGATGCGCGCGGCTGGGGTCAGCCTACTGGGCGGCTGCTGCCGCCTGGGGCCCGCTGAGATTCAGCAGCTGTGCCGATCGATCCGCTTCGAAGACAAATAGAAAACGCCGCGACAATCCTCTGGCGAGAGGATAGAGTGTTCCTATGAAAAAGTTTTCTCTACTCGCCGCATCCGCTGCACTTCTCATCACAACGCTGTCCGTGCCCGCCGCCAATGCCGAGCTGACCCAGACTGAGCGGGATCAGTTCCGCACCGATCCCGTCGGGGCAGTTGCCTGGCAGGCCATCAAGGGCTCCTCGGAGTACGTGCGCGCCGATGGCAACACCATGATGGCCGCGTCCTTCTTTTCCATGACTATGCCGGGGCAGAGCATCGGCATGCCTGCTCTTGAGAATTGCGCAGAGCGCGTCGGCTCCTCCGCGCCGGAGGGCGGCGTGCGCTACGTGGCGGCGGCTTTGTGCGCCACCTTTGATCCGAATGCCCGCGGCGAGGTGCAGCGCGGCGACTTTGGCTACGGGCCACTGGGCTAAGCCGCGCTGTGGTCAGCCGCGCGACGCCCCGTAGCGCGTAGGATCGGATGCTGTCTTAAGGAGGATTGATGCGCAAGCACGTGGTGATCATGGGAGTCTCGAGCTGCGGCAAATCGACGGTCGGGGAGTTGCTGGCGCAGCGCACCGGCCTTCCCTTCCGGGATGGGGACGATATGCACCCGGCGGCGAACATCGAGAAGATGGCCTCGGGGCAGGCGCTTGACGACGATGACCGGAAACCCTGGCTCGAATCCATCGGCCGCTTTCTCGCCGAACAAGAGTCCGGGGCCATCGTGGGCTGTTCCGCGCTCAAGCATTCCTACCGCGACATCATCCGCGCCGCAGCACCCGATACGGTCTTCATCCACCTGCACGGCTCCTATGAATTGCTCAAGGAGCGCATGAGCCGGCGAACCGGACACTTCATGCCGGTGTCCCTGCTTGATTCGCAGTTCGAGACTCTAGAGGAACTTCGGCCGGAGGAGGCAGGCATCGTGCTGGATGTCAGCGCCACCCCGGAGGAGCTGGCCGCCGCGGCGGCCGAGTACCTGCAGGCCTAGAACAGCGCGGCGGCGCCGTAGAAGATAAGGACGATGCCGAAGCCAATCGAGGAAATCAGCGCCTGATTGACGGTCCACGTCCTCAGGGTGGTGGACACGTCCATGCCCATGAGACGGCCAACGAGCCAGAAGCCCGAGTCATTGACATGGCTGCCAAAGACGGAGCCGGCTGCGGTGGCGAGCGTGATGAGGACCAACTGGATTTCGCTGAAGCCGCCAGCCTCCACGGCAGGCACCATGAGCGCGGCGGCCGTCGTCAGCGCAACGGTGGCCGAGCCTTGCGCCAGACGCAGGGCTACCGCGATGAGGTAGCAGGCCAGGATGACAGGGACGCCGAGGTTAGACATGGAGTCCGCCAGCGCATCACCGATACCGCTGGTGCGCAGCACCCCACCGAACATGCCGCCCGCACCGGTGATGAGGACGACGGAACAGATCGGTCCGAGCGAAGACTCCACGGTCTTCTCAATTGCGCTCTTGCCCTCCCCGCGGCGCAGGCCCAGCACGGCCATCGCTGCAAGAGTAGTAATCAACAGCGCGATGGGTGTTTGGCCCAAGAAGACGAAGAAGCGAACCCACGTGGCGGAAGGATCAACAACACCAGCGGTGCCCAGCGTGGTCAACCCGGTATTGCCGAAGATGAGGACCATGGGGATGAGCAGGATGCCAATTACTGAGGCCGGGGAGGCCGGGCGATCCGGGAGTTCGGCATCGCTGACCAAGGCGCCGGTGATGGCTTCCTCGAGGCGGTAGGGATACTTCTTTCCTAGGTGGAGACCGAAGCGGTAGCTGGAGAGATACCACGTGGGCAGCGCAACGAGGAGGCCAAAAATGAGGATCAGACCGATGTCCGCGCTGAAGAACTCACCGGCGGCAACAGGGCCCGGGTGCGGCGGCACGAAGACATGCATGACGGAGAAAGCGCCGGCGGCGGGGATGCCGTAGGCCAGAACTGGGCCGTCCAGGCGCCTGGCGACGGCAAAGATGACCGGCAGCATAACCATGAGACCCGCGTCGAAGAAGATGGGGAAGCCCATGATGAGGGAGGCCACGCCGAGTGCTAGGGGCGCTTTGTCTTCGCCGAAGAGTTTCACGAGGGCGTCGGCAAGCGTTTTAGCACCGCCGGAAGTTTCCACCAGACGCCCGATCATGGCGCCCAACCCCACCAGCAAGGCCACGGATCCCAACGTTGAGCCGAAGCCGCTCGTCATGGTGGGAACCACACCATCCAGCGGGATGCCAGCGGCCAGGGCGGTAAGCGCGGAGACCGTGACGAGTGTGACGAAAGCGTGCACCTTGAAGTAGATGACGAGGACGAGGATGACGGCGATGGCCGCAACCGCAATCCCTAACAGTGGTCCGGTGCCCAGCGTGGGCTCCCAAGTATCCATGACATTCATGAATGTTGATTTTACTTCTGCAGCCTGCGGTGATCTAGGGGTTACACCCCGAGCGCTGGGCCCACCGTGGCCCAGCTGATGGCCAGCTCGCGCCGGAACAGCCCCCATGTGTGGCGCCCCGCGGGAAGCTCGTAATAGTCAAGGTCTACGCCAGCTGCGGTGGCCTGCTTGGCGTAATAAGAGCTGCACCAATAATCCAAACGCTCGTTGAGGCCCAGCGCGGGAAGTGGTGAGTCCTCGATGTCGACGTCAAAATCGGCCGGGCCGCCGCGGGAGACGATGACGAAGGTTTTACGCCCGCGTTGCTGATCGAGGTTGAGAACCGGCGAATGCTGCGCCCACGCCGGATCCCACGGCGCGCCGAAGGAGCGAGCCGGGTCAGTGCCGTAGAACGCAGCACTTGCCCACGCAAAGGACTGCGCGAGAACACCTGTGGTCGAGGGACAACCGGAGAAGGAACCAGACACCTTGAAGCGCGGATCGAACGTAGCCAGCTCCAATGCGGGGCCACCGGAGTTGCTTAGACCCGCGATTCCGTCGCGGCCGTAGCCGTGGAACTCGGCGTCGATAAGCTGCGGGAGTTCCTTGGTCAGATAGGTGGCCCACTTGTATTTTCCGTGGGTGTCATGAGGCTGCGCCCAGTCGGACATCATCGATCCATATGCGCCACGCGGGGAAATGACATTGACCTGCTTGTCCCGGAAGAACTCGGAGGCCCCGCCGCCGTCCCACCACAGTGCGTCCTCGCCACCGCCGGCACCACCCAGTAGGTAGTAGCTCGGGCGGGGCTGCGTGTTCTCCAATCCTCCTGGAGGAAGAATGATGTCGTTGGTGATGACACGGTCCATGGCCGGTGAATAGGCCTTGAGCTCCCACACGTTGTCCTGGACGTGACGCAGTTCGCGCAGTTGTGCCGGGGCTGCTGTCACCGGTGGGCGCGTAGCGTCTGGTGCCAACACCGGGACTTTCAATTGTTGAAGCACCTGTGACCAGGCGGCGAAAATGTTGTCGGCGAAGAGTAGAGGTGCCAGCGGTCCCAGGGCGATGGGATCGAGGGCGCTGGAGTGCTGATCGATGTTGGCGGCATCGCTGCTCATCGTATCCAGTGCTTGTGCGTGTGCCGGCTGAGCGAGGGCGGGGGAGATGATCAACCCCGCCGAGAGAATGCCCGCAAGTGCGGAGCGAAAGAATTTCATTAGTTCACAATAGCCAACTAACCCTGCAGCGCAGAATTTCCCCGGCGTTAACGAAGGCGGGGCAGCGGGAGAGCTGCGGGACAGTTGGTGGAAGCGGATTAAGGGCATAAAGAAACCCCGACCGCTTTCATCAAGCGGTCGGGGTCCTCTCACTCTCTCACTGCCGGACTAAGCGCCGGCGGGCTGTGCACACTCTCTGCAGTGGGCGAGGGGTGTTCCTTAGAACAGGCCCTCAGCCTTCTTGCCGGTGTCCTTCACGGTGATCTCGCGGGAGTCAACGTTCTGGTCGTTGTCGGTGGAGTTGTCGCCCTTCAGGCGGGAAATCTGGGTGACCTCGATGTAGTTCTTCAGGCGGCCTTCCTTGGTGTTGCCGTCGCCGAAGTCCAGGTTGGCAACGCGAGCGGACTCGCCAGCGTTAATCGGGTTGGCCAGGGTGACCTCGAAGGAGCGGGTCGAGGACTTCTCGTCGAAGCCCAGGTCACGGATGTGAGCGCCGTTGGAGGAACGCGGGGTGATGAGGCGGTCAACGCCCTTCGGGCCCTCAGCGGTCTTAACGTCAACGCGGTACTGAACAGCCGGGAAGTCGCCGTAGTAACGCTCGGAACCGACGTTCTCCAGGCGGAGAGCAACGGTGCCAGCGTAACCAGCGTGCTTAGCGCCGGAGGTGGTCAGAACCGGCTTCAGGTCCAGCTTCTGCTTAGCCTCGTCGGTCTTGCCGTTCTCGACGTCCTCCTGGACCTTCTTGTCGGCTTCCTCTTCCTTCTTGGCCTCAGCCTCGGACACGGCCTTCTCCTCCGGAGCGACCTCGTTGTCCTTGATGACCTCAGCGTCAGCCTCCGGGGACTTCTCCTCCTCAACAACCTTCGGGTCGTTGACGTCGGTGGTGTTCTGAGCGTCCTTGTTCGGAGCGTAGGAATCAGCGATGTCGTCGTACAGCTTGACGCGAACCTCGTTCTTCATCGGCTGCATTGCAGACCAGAAGGTCGGGGTGGACCAGGTGCCGTTCGGCTTGCAGTACTGCTGGGTACCGGTCATGTTCAGAACGCGGAAGCCGTAGGTAGCCTCACCGGTGTGGTTCGGCGGAACATCGTACGGTCCGATGGACTGGCCAGCTTCCCAAGACAGGGAGTAGGAAGCGGAAGCACCGAGCTTGGTGGCAATCTGGTGGGAGATGCCGAAGGAACCTTCAGCACCCTTGCCGGAGCCCTTGCCGCCCATGTTCATGGAGGTGGTCTCAGTGCGGTCACCGTTGACGGACAGGGTGATGGACTGGGACTTGGACAGGTCCTGCTGCAGCGGAATGTCCTTCTTGGTCTGGTTGGTGGTGGAGATGGTGCCAGCCGGCATGAAGTTGTCGGTCACCTTGTAAACTACGGTGCGGTGATCCTCCCACGGGTTGCACACCGGGCGCGGGTTGAGCACGTTGGCCTTCATGTGGTCGGAGCCGTGGGTGGTGTGAACGATAGGCAGCTTTGCGTTCACGGCCGGGGTCTCCGGGTAGGACTCGGTCTGGGTGGCTGCGGAAGCAGCCGGCGCGATGAGGGCGGTGCCTGCGATCGCAAGGCCGGCGATGAGGCCGGCGGTACGACGACGCTGGGTCATTGTTGTTCTCCTGGATGAAAGTTTGGGGCAATGCGGTGACGCACTGTGGTGGCACTGTGTTTGCGCTGTCGTGCCCAGTGCGTGACGTGTTGCAACAATAAGGCCCTTTTCAGGATCGCGCACCCCTTGAATTGTTTATATTTTTGAATGCAGAAATACATTTCGATCGGGTGGCTCCCGGGTGAACAATTGAATAAGAAATTTGCGCCGACCTTGGTTTTGTCTAACTAGACCGTATTCTGGGAAAACGTCTCTTTGACCGTTCGTGCACAAACTAAAGAATGACCCCATTAGGGGGAGTGAAAGGGTGTTTGTGGGGTCGTGTCACGCTCAATTTCAGCCTCTGTGGTCTAAGGGGTAGAACCCAACCGACCACCGTTTGCTTAAGTAATTCTTAAAAACGGCGCGTTAGTCTTCTTCGATCTCTGGGTCTTCCGCGCGTGCCTGTTCGAAGACCTCAGCCGCCGCGCGCAGGTTGATAGTCCCGATGATGAGGCCGACCACGATGTCCGGCCAGGGGCTCGCCCACGCCAGCATGAGAAGGCCTGCGCCGAGGATAAGAATGTTGGCGGCGACGTCATTGCGTGCGGCCAACCACGCCCCACGCGTGAGCGCACCTCCGTGTCGCAATTGCACCAGCAGCACCGCGCAGAGCAGGTTGATGAGCATGGCGAAAATGGCCGTGCCGGAAAGCGTGAGTGGCTCAGGAACGGCGCCGTTGATGATCTTCCATATCGCCATGCCATAGGACGCCACGGCGGGGATCAGGATGAGCCCGGCTAGGCCATAGCTTGCTTTGCGACGCCCCTCTACCGACCAGCGCAGCGCTAAGAGCACGAGCGCGTTGATGAGAAAGTCCTCGAGGAAATCGGCTGCGTCAGCGAAGAGTGAGGCCGAGCCGATGATGCAGGCGACGACGAATTCGACGAAGAAGCCAAAGAGATTCAAGGCAGCGACCCAGGCGACAACCCGCCGGGCGCGTGCGTTCAGGGTGGAGGAGGAGAGATTGTGAGACACGGTACCTGAGCTTAATGGGCTTGAGCGCCGTGTCCCAACTTGTTTTTCTTATGAACTGTTTCGGGCTAGTCGACGATGGTGACGTCGTCTTCGCGGCGGTGCTTCTCGCCGGCGAAACCGCCGAAGGCTGTGATCAAGGCGGTGACGGCCAAGATGATGATTCCCGGTGTAGAACTGGGGGTCTCATTGGATGCGTTCAATGCAGTGGCGAAGAAGGGGAGCAGCCCCGATACTGCCGACGCGATGTTGGCGGAGATAGCCACGCCGGAATAGCGGACGTTCGCAGGGAAGACCTCCGAGAGGAGGACTCCAGATACGGAATAGGTGATCGTAACTAGCGACAGGCCAAGACAGACAGCGAGCGTGAGGAGTACGGGGTTCCCAGTGTCGATCATTGCCCACAGCGGCCACGCCATGATGGCGGTGGCAAGCGCGCCGTATCCAATAACGCGACCGGGGCCAATCTTTTCGCCGATGCGGCCGAAGATGATGTTGATGAAGATCTGGCACACGGCGCCGAGGAGGGTGGCGTTCACGACGGTCTGGCGTTCGAAGTCCAGCGTGGTTGTGGCGTAGGAGAGGACATAGGTGCTCATGACGAAGAAGCCACCAATGCCGAGGAAGGCCGCCGCGGAAGCAAGGCACAGCTGTGAGAAATGCTCCGTGAAGAGCTCTTTTAGTGAGCCCTGGTGTGCGGCCTCGTCTGCTTCTGCCTCCTCTTCAAGGGCCTTGTAAACAGGAGATTCTTCAGCCTTCGTGCGAATCCACAGTGCTACCGCTAGGAAAGGAAAGGCGATGAGGAAAGGCACACGCCAACCCCAGGAACTCACTGTGGCATCGTCCAGCATGAGTACAAGCGCGAAGACGCCGGAGGAAAGTAACGTGCCGGCGGGGGAACCGATCTGCACGAAAGCGGCATAGCGACCGCGCTTCTCTGCTGGGGCGTGCTCGATGGCCATGGTTGTAGCGCCGCCCCATTCTCCGCCGACGGCAATGCCCTGAAGCAGGCGCAGGATGACCAGTGTGATGGGCGCCCAGATGCCAATGCTGTCGAAAGTGGGAAGCAGGCCGATGACGCCGGTGGCCACGCCGATGACGACGATGGAGATGATGAGGGCCGGTCGGCGGCCCATCCTGTCGCCGATTTGACCGAAAATGACCGCGCCGAGTGGGCGTGCCAGGAAGCCTACTCCGAAGGTGGCGAAGGATGCCAGGGTTGCGCCGGTGCCTGACATCCCCGAGAAGAAGAGATCGTTGAAGACGAGCGCGGCCGCGGTGCCGAAGAGGAAGAAGTCGTACCATTCGAGGGCTGTACCGACGAACGCGGAACTGGCGATGCGGAAGACGTCCTTTGACTCGACTTGGATTTCCTCGCTGCCGGATTGGGCCGGGTTGGAAGGGGGTGCGTGGGTAGTCATATCGAAGTGCTCCTTATGTGAAACGCATTACCTTTCTGGGAAACGTTAGGCGCACATCACCTCCCGGTGAATGGTTGGAAGCATTTTCTATGCATCGACCCATTAACGGAGAGGGAATCTTGTTCCTCTGCACAAGAGCTATCGCTTTGTCCGGTGCAACGCCAGCAATGCTCGCGCGGCGTCTTTCGGCCGCGTGATGTCGAGCCCCGTGAGTTCCGTGACCTGGCGCAGGCGGTTGAGCACCGTGTTGCGGTGGCAGTGCAGCGCCTCGGCGGAGTCCTTGATGGAGCCACAATCCAAGTAGGTGGTGATGGTTTGGTAGAGCGGCGCGTTGGCAAGGCGTAACTCGGTGATGGCTTGCGTGAGCTCCGTGATGCCGCTGGCTGGGAAGTCTGCAATGGCATCGCCGGCGACGGCCCAGAGGGCGTCGGGTGCTTCGGTTAAGTGGTCCAGCGGCCCGGTGGCGTCGAAGATGCGCGGCGCTTGCTGCGCCGCCGCGCGAACTCCGGCTAAGCCGATGACGTCGCGGAAAAATATGCCCGAGATCGTCGCTAGCCCTGCGCCGATGTCCCTTGTGGACTGTCCGCTGGGTCTCTGACTTATAGGCCAGAAGGCAACGAACATCCCGCGCACGCCATGGCCGAAGGCTTCGCCGGAGGAGATGGGGGCGTCGAGAAGCGCGCGCAGCTCCACCGCCGCGGTGGGGTGGGCCACCGCGACGTCGAAGTGGCAGTCAGCGTCCAGGTTGAGCGCGCGGGTGATTTCCGCGATGCCGAGCGCGCCCAGGGATTCGGCGGCGAAGAGCCTCTCCAAGTGCCGGGCGTGGGCGCGGTGCACGTCGTGCTGACCGCGAGCCTCCTCCAAGCGGTAGGCATCGCGCACAACTAGGTTGTACATCGTCACAACGGAGTGCACCTGCGCCACGTGGTCGATGAGTGCCTCTTGATCCGCGCCGGCGGCCCGGCGCAGGTGCTCCCAGAGGACGGTGAAGTCGAGCTGGATGGCGTCGATCAGTGTGGCTAGCTCCACGCCCTGGTGCGCGCGCCGCCGGCCCAAACTCTGGGCGTGGGTGCGCAGTTCCTCCTCATCCATCGCCCCAACCAGCACGTCAGTGATGCGCGCGAAAACCTCGAAGGCGGTCAGGCGCAGCTCGTCCTCGCTCACCAAGGAATCGCCGTAGCGCCCCGAGCGGGAAAAGGCGGCGAGGAAATCCTCAACCAAGCGGGGGATGGTGCCGTGGACCTCCGCGACGATATCGTGCCAGCGCTTCTCGTGCATGTGCACAACGCTACACGTTGGGCGCTGGTGAATTGCCCTCTATGTGGAGAGGTGTATCACTGCTGCGTTTAGCATGTGGGGACTAGCACAGCACGCGCCGCGTGCAGTTTGCCGGAGAAACAGGAGAACTCAGGAGGACGCATGATCACGCGCATCGACAACGCCCACATCCTGACCCAGGATCCCGCGCGGCCGGTTGCGGATTCGGTGGCTTTTGCCAACGGGCGCATCCTCGCGGTGGGGGAGGCCGCCCACGCCCTGCCCGCCGACGAGACGTGGGATGCCGGCGGGCGCACGCTCACCCCTGGCTTTAACGATGTGCATTCCCACACCGTGTGGTTCGGCCAGACGCTGCTCGAGGTGGATCTTTCCCAGGTCACAACTCCCGAGGAGGTCTACACCGCCGTGCGCGACGCCGAGCCGAACCCCGACGGCTGGGTGGTGGCCGCAGGGTTTCGCCCCTCCGGGCTGGATGCGCCGGTGGAGATCGCAGAGCTTGACCACGCGACCGGCGGTGCTCCGCTGCTGATCAAGCACAACTCGGGCCATGCCTACACGGTCAACACCGCGGCCCTTCGCGCGGCGGGCGTCGATCCCACCAACCCGCCCGAGGTGGACGGCGGCGAGTTCGTCCGCGATGCCGATGGGCACTGCACGGGGCTGCTCGATGAAAACGCCATGCGCGCCATCCAGGACGTGACCCTACCGGAATCCGGGGAGGAAATCGGCCGCGCATTAGAGCTGGCCACGCGCCGCTACCTCGAGCGCGGGCTGACCTCCGTCACGGATGCCGGGGTCGCCGGCGGCTGGATCGGGCACAGCCCGCGCGAGATCGCCGCCTACCAGAACGCCACCCTGCACACACGCATGCAGGTGATGGTGACCATGGACGTGCTCCACGAGATTCCTGGCCACGCCTCCGACGGTCCCGGCTGGGGCCTGGATGGCGGCCTGCGCACAGGCTTCGGTGACGAGTGGTTACAGGTTGGCCCTGTCAAGATCTTCAGCGATGGCTCCCTGCTGGGGACCACCGCCGCGCTGACCGAGAATTACGCCTGCTGCTCCCACCACGGCTACTTCCAGGGCGATCCTGAGCAGATGCGAACACGTGCGCTGCAGGCGGCGAATTCCGGCTGGTCCTTGGCCATTCACGCCATCGGCGATGCGGCAGTGGATTTTGCGATAGAGACGCTGGAGGAGGCCGTCGACAAGCATGGCGCGCCTGCGATGCCGCACCGCATCGAGCACGGCGGCGTGGTGCGCCCCGACCAGATCGAGCGCCTGCGCGGCCAGCCCATCGTGGTGGTGCCGCAGCCGCTGTTCATCCCGGCTTTCGGTGATGCGATGGCGGAGTCCCTCGGCCCGGAGCGCACCGCGTGGAGCTACCCGGGCAAGCGGCTTCTCGACGCCTCCCTCATCCTCCCCGGCAGCTCCGATCAACCCGTGGCGCCCGGTGTGCCGCTGGAGGTCATGCAGGCCTTCGTGGAGCGGCGCACCGCCTCGGGCCGGGACTATGGGCCTAAGGATCGTCTGACCCCCGCCGAGGCTCTCTACGCCTATACCGCCGGCTCGGCCGCGGCGACGGGGTGGGCCGGGCGCAAGGGGCAGGTGGTGCCGGGGCAGCTGGCGGATTTCGTGCTGCTTTCCCAGGACCCTCTGAACACTGATGACCTTTCCACCATCGACGTGGCCGCCACCATCGTGGGCGGCGAGCTGCGCTACGGAAGCTTTTAAGGAGTAGACATGCGAGCAACCACTAACGAACAATTCCTGGCCGATTTCCAGGCCATGTCCGCCAACGGCGCCACTGCGGGCGGCGGCGTGGAGCGCCAGGCTGCCAGTGCCGGCGATAACCTCAACCGCGCCTGGTTCCATGAGGTCCTGGAATCCCTCGGGGCGCGCGTTATCTACGACGAGATTGGGAACCAGTACGGACTCTTCGAGATCGCCCCCGGCGCCGAGTACGTGGGCCTAGGCTCGCACCTGGATTCGCAGCCCTTGGCCGGCCGTTTCGACGGTGCCTATGGCGTGCTGGCCGCAGCCCACGCGGCCGGGCGCGTGGCGCAATCGGGAGCCACGGCGCGCTATAACCTGGCGGTCATCAACTGGTTCAACGAGGAGGGCTCACGCTTTGCACCCTCCATGATGGGCAGCTCCGTGTTTGTGGGAACGCTGGCGCTTGAGCGCGCCCACTGCGCCACCGACCTTGCCGGCGTCACCGTCGCGCAAGCCCAGGAGGAAGCGGGCTGGTCCCCACGCGGTGAAGCCCCGAAGCTCGCGGCCTATGCGGAGATTCACGTCGAGCAAGGTAAGGAACTTGAGGCCGCCGGCAACACGATTGGTCTGGTCACCGCCACGTGGGGCGCGAAGAAATTCCAGGCGGTGGTCTCCGGTGAGCAGGGCCATACCGGTTCCACTCTCATGGCCGATAGGAAGGATGCGCTCTTCGGTGCCTCCCTCATCATTGCTTCGGTGGAGCGCCTGACCCACGAGTTCGATGAAGGCCAGCTGCAGGCCTCGGTTTCGCAGTTAACACTGGAGCCGAATTCGCCGGTAACCATCGCCCGGGAGGTGCGCTTCAACGTGGATGTGCGCTCGCCCTCCACGGAGGTACTGGACAAGGCCCAAGCGCGCCTGCAGGAGATCATTTCTGCGGCGGAAGAGGAATCACGCACTTCGGTTGAGCTGACCCCGACGCACGAGTGGGCGCTTAACCCTTACCCGGCCGCCGGCGTGGAATTAGCCCGTGAGGTCGTGCAGGAGCTCGGGTATCCGCACCAAGAGATTTACACGGTGGCCGGGCATGACTCGACCAACCTGAAAGAGGTGGTGCCGACGGTCATGCTCTTCATCCCGTCCGTCGACGGCATCTCACACAACGAAAAGGAGTTCACCACGGAAGAGGACTGCGTGGCCGGCGTGGACGTGTTGACGCACGTGGCTCAGCGCCTCGTGGAATCCGGGTGCGGCGAGCGCTAGGTTGCTAGCGCGGACGACGCGCTAGTCCTCATCGCTCCACGGTTCATACCCGAAGGCCTTCATCGCGATTTCGAATCCGCGCTTCATTGCTTTTAGTTCTTCCTCGCTGTGCTCGTAGGTGCGCAGGCGCACCGGGCCGGTGAGGGGGACGTGGAGCAAGAAGTGCTGGCCTTCCTCGGTGATGCTGCACAGGCGGCGGCGAAGATCTTCCGGATCATCATCGATGGAGATAAGCTCATCGCGCACCAAGCGCTTGACCGCCTGCCCGATGGTGGCGGGCTGCCATCCCAACTCCTTGCGCAGCTGCAGGATGGGGATGGGGCTCTTCTTATCGATGAGCCGGAGAAGCGAAAGATGGGAGCCGGTGATCCCGTATTCGCGGCGCGCTTCCGTATCGAACCGCGCGCGGGCGCGCTCGAAGCGGCGATATTCCGCAATGGTCTCATCGATTAGCTCATTTTTGCTCACGCGATCCAGCGTAAGAGTTGAGGACTCGCGTCCGCAAATGTTTACGTTGACAACCCTAACCAAAGGTGGAGGGATCGATGGGCCGTTGCGAGCGAGGGAGTTTCTCCACCACGAGGCGGTACGAGTCCGTCACGAGTTCGGCCAGCAGCTGCGGGGTGAGCTTGGCGTCGGGATACACGGAAACCCAATGGCGCTTATTCATGTGGTAGCCAGGTGCGATGAAGGAATACTCTCTGCGCAGCGCTTCGCCATCGAGGGGCTCGACCTTGAGGATGGCTTGCTGGGAACCAGTCACGGCGGTGAGAAGTAGGAAGACCTTGCCGCGTACCTTAAAGACGTCCCAGTCCGGCCCGAAGGGGTGTGTCAGCGTGGCGCCGGGAAGCTCCGCAGCGCGTGCGGTGGCGCAGGCATGGAGGTCTAGGGCAGCGGTGCTCATGAGGTCCACACTAGGTGAAAACACCGTTGGGCCCCTTTTTCGATTTCTCGAAGAAAGGGGCCCAACGGCGTCTCTATCAAGTCCCTCCGTGTATCGGCCACTGGCCGCCCTCTGGAGGGTGAGGGGTTCTCTCTCTCGCATGCGCTCTCTCAAACGCACAAGAATGAGTATGGCGGGCGACGCTGGATTCACCATGTGGTCTCCCTGGCAGTTTTCTACTAGTCAAAACCGCCGCTAATCAAAGCGCGCGGGCCGCTTCTCCAGGAAAGCCATGACGCCTTCCTTGTGGCCTGCCGAATCCATCTGTGCGTACTGCGTGGGCTCCTCCCAGGCGAGCTGCTCATCGAGCTGTCCAAGCGCAGTGCGGTTGATGGCTTCCTTGGCCTTGGCCAGGGCGTCACGTGGCGCGATATGCAGGCGTTGGACTAGCTGCAGCGCGGCCTCGAGGGTTTGGCCCTGGGGCGCGCGCTTGGCGACGATCCCAGCCGCCTCCGCTTCGGCGACGCCGAGCTTGTCCTGCAGCAGTGCCAAGGCAAGAGCGCGGTGGCGCCCCACGGAGGCGAGCGCGGTGAGGCTGACACCGCCGTCGGGGATGAGACCAATTTTGCCGAAGGGCAGCGTGAAGTAAGATTGCTCGCCGGCCACGATGAGATCGCAGGCGAAGGCCAGCGATGCCCCAGCGCCGGCGGCTGCGCCTTCGACCGCAGCGATGACGGGAATCTCGGCGGCCTGGATTTCGGTGACGAGCGCGTTGAGCTGCGGCAGCATCGTCGACTCAGCCGGGTTGGGGGTCTCGCCTGACTGCTGCGCTGCAGCCGCAGCCTGTGCCGCCGCCACGATGTCCGCGCCCGCGCAGAAGGCGGTCTCATCACCAGTGATGATGAGGGCGCGGATGGAGGGGTCTTGGGAGGCGTCGGCAAGCGCGGCCGAAAGTGCTTCGCAGTGTTCCTTGGCAATGGCGTTGCGCCGCGCGGAGTTGTTGATTTGGGCGATAAGGGCGGAGCCTTCGCGGCGGGTGAGGATGGCGTCGGTCATGGTTAGTCCTTAACGAGTTCGGTGAGGGAGGAAATGATGCGCTGGGCATCGGCGGAAATGCGGGAGACGATCTCGGAGCACGGGGCGACGTCGTGGATAAGCCCCTGCGAGGTACCACAGGTCCACACGCCCGCATCCAAGTCACCGGTCTCGTAGACCGCGCGGCCGCGCTTGCCGGCAACGAGGTGGCGGATATCGCCGAACTCCGCGCCTTGAGCGAGGCGCTCGGCTACCTCATCGCTCACGGCATTCTTGGCCACGCGGGTGGAATTGCGCAGCTCCCGGAGGATGAGCTGGGTATCCAGCTCGGAGCGCTCCACGATGGCCTGCTTGACGTTCTCGTGCACCGGCGCCTCTGCGGAGGCTACGAAGCGGGTGCCCATGTTGATGCCCTCGGCGCCCAAAGCGAGCGCGGCGGCCAGGCCGCGGCCATCCGCGAAACCGCCCGAGGCGATGATGGGGATATCGAGTTGATCCGCGGCGGCGGGGATGAGGACTAGGCCCGGGATGTCATCCTCGCCAGGGTGGCCAGCGCATTCGAAGCCATCGATGCTGACGATGTCCACGCCTACCTTTTGCGCGCTGAGCGCGTGGCGCACGGAGGTGCACTTGTGGATGACGGTGATACCCGCGTCCTTGAAGGCCGGCATGTGCTCCTTGGGATTGTTGCCGGCGGTTTCGGCGATCTTTACGCCTTCTTCGATGATGACGTCGCGGTACTCCGCATAGGGCGGCGGGGTAATCGCCGGCAGCATGGTGAGGTTGACGCCGAAGGGCTTGTCTGTGAGCTCGCGGGTGCGGCGGATCTCGTGGCGGAGATCCTCCGGGGTGGGCTGGGTGAGCGCGGTGACGACGCCGAGGCCGCCGGCGTTGGATACAGCGGCGGCGAGCTCGGCGCGGCCGACCCACTGCATGCCGCCTTGGATGATGGGGTGAGTGATGCCGAGCATCTCGGTGACGCGGGTGGAAATCATGAGGGTGGTGCTCCTTTGTGAGTGACTAGCAATTGGAGAGAAGCGGATGGAAGTTTTGGGCGATAGGCAGTGAATGGCTATTCGGAGAAATGAGCGCGCAGGCGCTCGGTGAGGTCCTCGGGGAGGGGGATGGGGCGGCGCGCGGAGACGTCGATAAGCACCAGCGTCGCCGTGGCGAACACGCACGAGGTGCCGTCCTGGATGAGTTCGTGGGCGACCTGGTAGGAGGTGTTGCCGATGCGGGAAATCCAGACCCGCGCCTCGATGGAATCGGTGTAGGTGAGCTCGGCCTCGTACTGCACTTCGAGGGATCGCACCACGTGAGCGTAGGTATCGGTGGCGACGGGTCCGGTCAGTGCGGCGGCTGCGCGGACGCGTGCCTCCTCGAGGAGGGTGACTATCGTGGCGTTGTTGACGTGGGCGTTCGCGTCCTGGTCGGACCACCGCAAAGCGAGGGGCACTGGGATGGCGTTGGCGGGCGCGCGCATTGTTCCTCCTTGGGGGAGCGGGTAGAGTGATGCGTATTACTATACATACGAATTGTGGTTCGTCACTCGAACCGTGAGGAGAATGCAATGATGGATCTGCTGGGAATCGATGCCCTCCTGAGCGAAGAAGAAAAAGCCACGCGTGACCGCGTGGCCGCACTGGTGGATGAGCACATCCGCCCGCACGTGGCGCAGTGGTACGAGGAAGCGGTGCTGCCGGACTCGATCTTCCCGGTGCTGGCGGAGGCTGGTCTGTTCGGGATGCACCTGGAAGGCTACGGCTGCGCCGGGCGCACTGCCGTGGAATACGGGTTGGTCATGCAGGAGCTAGAGGCCGGCGATTCGGGAATTCGCACGGTGGTCTCGGTGCAGGGATCGCTGGCGATGTCGGCCATTTATAAACACGGCTCGGAGGAACAGAAGAAGCAGTGGTTGCCTAAGATGGCCGCGGGTGACGTCATCGGTTGCTTCGGGCTAACGGAGCCGACCGCGGGCTCCGACCCGGCGGGCATGGCGACGGTGGCGCGCTACCGCTCAGGCGAGTGGGTTCTGGATGGCGCGAAGCGCTGGATTGGCCTGGCAAGCGTGGCCGGGGTGGCCATCATCTGGGCCAAGGTGTCCGAGGAGGATGCCTCCGCCGCCGGGGTGGAGGCGGGCGTGCGCGGGTTCATTGTGCCGACATCTACGCCGGGTTTTAGAGCTACCCCAATCACTCGCAAGCTGTCGATGCGCGCTTCCATCCAGTGCGATATTTCGCTGGATGGTGTGGCCGTGCCTGGCGACGCCCTGCTGCCCAAGCACCCTGGCCTCAAGGGGCCGTTCATGTGTCTTAATGAGGCGCGTTTCGGCATTAGCTTTGGCGCTTTGGGCGCTGCGCGCGATTCCTTGGAGGTGGCGCTGAAGTATGCCAAGGAGCGCAAGCAATTCGACCGCTCGTTGGCATCCTTCCAGCTCACGCAGCAAAAGCTGGTCGATATGGCGGTGGAGCTGAACAAGGGGCAGCTGTTGGCGCTCAACCTGGGCCGCGCCAAGGACGCGGGAACGTTGGAGCCTTATCAAATTTCGGTGGGCAAGCTGGCGAACTGCCGCACCGCCATCGAGATTTGCCGCCAAGCCCGCACCATCTTGGGCGGCAACGGCGTCACCGCGGACTACTCGCCGCTGCGGCACGCCGCCAACCTGGAATCGGTGCGCACCTACGAGGGCACCGATGAGATCCACACGCTGATTCTGGGGCGTGTGCTGACGGGGGAGCAGGCGTTTAGCTAAAAGTAGCCCGAAGTCCCTTGATGAAGAGGCTTCGGGCCTAGCTGTGTTTAGTTGGCGATGAAGTACATCTGTTTATTGATGAACTCCTCGATACCAAGTGAACCAAGCTCGCGACCGAAACCTGAACGCTTGACACCACCAAAGGGGAGTTCAGGACCTTCACCAGTTGGTGTATTGACGTTGCTCATGCCAGATTCGATGCGCTCAGCAATTGCTTGGGCTCGCTTGGAGTCTTGAGAGAACACTGCTGCGCCAAGGCCGAAGACATTGTCGTTAGCTATCTCGAGCGCTTCCTCATCAGTCTTAAACTTGTAGACCGTGGCGACCGGTCCAAAGAATTCCTCATAATAGGAATCGCTACCTCGAGGGATATCTGTGATTACTGCAGGGGAGATGTAGGCGCCCTCCTCTGAGAGTTCACCACCCGCCAGTAGCTGGCCTCCAGCAGAAACAGCGCGCTCGATCTGTTCTTTGAGGTTCTCTGCAGCGCTACGGGAAGATAGCGGGGCATACACAGTTTCCCCGGCAGTATCCGGTAGTCCTGGCTCCATTTGTTGCGCAAGATTAACTAGTTCTTGAACAAACTCGTCATAAATGTCTTCTGCGACAATAAGCCGCTTGTTTGAATTGCAGGCTTGGCCGGTGTTGTACATACGCGTACCCCAAGCGAGTTCGGCTGAAGCCTTAACATCATCCGTGTCGAGGATGACATATGGATCTGAACCTCCAAGCTCGAGTACAGCTTTCTTGAGGTGCTGGCCAGCCTGTGCACCAACGATAGCTCCGGCCCGCTCGGATCCGGTAAGAGAAACTCCTTGAACGCGGGGATCTGCGATCAAGGTAGAGATTTGCTCATGGGTAGCAAAAACATTGGTGTACACCCCTGCCGGAAGGCCGGCATCGAGAAAGATCTTTTCGATCGCCAGAGCAGAACGCGGGCAAATCTCCGCGTGTTTAAGGATGATGGTGTTTCCTGCGACAAGGTTGGGTCCTGCAAATCGCGCTACCTGGTAGTACGGGAAGTTCCACGGCATGATGCCGAGCAGAGGCCCGAATGGGCGGCGGCGAATGAATGCCTTACCGTCCGCCTCCGTAGGGATCTCTTGATCCGCGAGAAACTTCTCCGCGTTGTCCGCATAGTACTGGATGATGGCAGATGAGAACTCGGCTTCTTCAACGCCTTCCGGAAGTGGCTTCCCCATCTCTTCAGCAATGATGGCAGCGAGTTCTTCTTTGCGTTCTTCAAAGAGTGAAGCTGCCTTGGCCACAATTTCTGCTCGTTGTGAGACTGGAGTTCCAGACCATTCGGTGAAAGCTACGGAAGAAGCTTCGAGGATTGGCTCAATAGCAGCATCATCGAGAGCATCGAAAGTTTCAATGATCTTGTTGTTGACTGGATTCTGTACACGGTACTGAGACATTTTTCCTCCTAGGAAAAGTTTGGGGTTGTTGTATCTGAACTGGATTCACTACGGCTGATTACTGAGCCCGTGAAGAAATCTGGGTTGCGGAGTCGGGTAATGAACATGAGGATTAATCCGAGCACGAGGATGCTGGCGCCCAGGATGAAGACGATTCCGACCCCTCCAAGAGAAGAACCGGAACCAAAGCTCGGGTCCATGGAGTCATAAGCGGTGATGAAAAACATTAAGAGAAGGAAGCCACCGCCCAGCAACGGGCATAGAAACTTAAACAGGAAGTTCCTTACTGAAGTAAAGAGTTCTTTTCGGAAATACCACAGACAGGCAACTGCTGTGATGCCGTAATAGAAACAAATCATGAGACCAAGAGCAGCAATTGTGTCCCAAAGTGCATTCTCTGAGAGCACTCTTGTTATGGCATAAAAGGCTCCAGAAACGACGGTTGCGACAATCGTTGCGACGGTTGGAGTTTGGAATCGTGGGCTGATTCGAGCCAATTGTGGGGGAAGAGCTTTGTAATAGCTCATCGCCAGAATCGTGCGGGCGGGGCTAACCAGCGTGGATTGCAAGGATGCAAAAGAGCTAGCTAGAACCGAGATATAAATAAGGATGGCAAATGGGCCCATAACCGGGTAAGAAAGCACTGCAAAAATTGATTCCTGATTGTCTGGGTTACCGGCGCCTAGTCCGCTTTCGCCGATGCCCGCCCATGCCATAACGGCTACCGCTGTAAGTACATACAAAATGATCGTGATGACGATGACGACGGTAGCCGCCCGGCCAGGAGTTTTTTCTGGGTTTTTCGTTTCTTCATTCATAGTTAGGGTGACATCCCAGCCCCAGAACATGAAGATGGATAGGGAGATTCCGGCAGCAACCACCGAGAAGTCCTTGATTTCAAATGGGTTGAACCAGCTGAATTGGATGGGGGTGAAATCGAATCCATCTCCGTTGTAAGCCCTCCATAATGCTGCGACATCGAAGGAGACAATTGCGATGATTTGAATTGCAACGAGGATGTATTGCATCTTCTGCGTTGTGTCCATACCTCGATACGCGACCCAAGCTGCAGCAACTAAGAACACAAGTGTGGTTGGAATATTTACCCAGAGGTTGCGTGTGAGTTCAGCGAGCTCTGGTCTACCGGCAAGCTGTGCGATGAGCAGATAGAAGAAGTCAACGGCCACTGCGGCAAGGTTCGATAGGACCAATATCGTGGCGGCGATCAGACCCCAGCCACCCATCCAACCGACCCACGGGCCGAAGGCTTTGGTCGCCCATGTAAAAGTGGTTCCTGAATCAGGAGCACGGTTGTTGAGCTCGCGGTAAGCAAAGGCCACAAGCAGCATGGGGATAAACCCCAGAATGAGAACGGCTGGAACGAAGACGCCCACGGCCGAGATGGCAGGACCGATTCCCGAAGTGAGTGTGTAAGTTGGCGCCAAACAACTAATGCCAATGACGACAGCTCCGAGCAAACCGACTTTGCCGACTGCCAATCCTTTCTCTGAAACTGCTGGTTGTTCACTCATGAGGGAGCACCTCCTTTCAGCGACATGTAGCCCGAAGGGACAACAATGGTTGGAACTGGTAAGTGCTTGAGGATTCGATGAGCAGTTGTGCCAAGGAAGAGCCGACCATCGCCGGCAATACGCGCAGAACCAAGAACTGCCACTTCGCCCTCTTCCCAGCTAAGGTTTCGCAGCGCTGACTGGACACTTGATCCCGAAGTAGTGATGCGTGACGCTTGTCCCTTGGAAACCGCTCCTTCGATTGCCTCTGAGAGTGGGAGCTCAAATCCGTGCCCGGCATCTTCTCCGGAGATCTTCAAAGTAATGATGCGTAATGGAATCTCTCGGCGGTTTGCGCGGTCGAGTCCGATTGCCGCGACATCTGATCGTCCTCGGCGCGGGCCAACAAGGGCAGAAATGCTCGTTATCGGTCCTGGATATGAATAGCCTTGAGGAGCTAGCGCTACTGGTGTTTGTGCTGTGTATAGCAATGAACTTGGTACTGTACCGATGCGGAATCGGTTCAAAAGTCCGCCTGAGCGTGCTCCGACGACGATTAAATCGCACTCAAGTTTTTGCGCGGCATCATTCAAGGCAAGTGCGGGTTCTGTCCCCTCGACGACGTGCCATGTCGCAGAAATGTCAGCGGGAAGACTATTTAACGCACTGGCGAGACGCTGTTCGGTTTGTTCTCGCACAATCGCGTTGTAACCAGGATCTTGAGTCTGAACACCAAAACCTTGAGGACTAACAGGAGGAATAACCGAGACTATCTTCAGGTTGACCTGGCGCTCACGCGCGAGAGCAATTCCTAAATGGAGAGCATCATGACCGTCAGAGGTGTCGATGTATGCGACTAGCAGAGAGCCGTTAGCCCTGCGGCGCGGAAAATCTGTGGGTGGATTCATGAACAGTCACCGCTTATCCCTGCCCAAGAATCTGTTTCGCAACGGCTTCACCGATACGCACCGCGCCGTCGACGTGCTGGTAACCTGCACCAGCGATGTCAGAAGAGGAGTAATAGATAGGGCCGGTTGGTTTGTTCTGAAGATGGCCCCAACGCGATAGTCCACCCAAATCGTATGACGTTGCGTAGGCTCCGCGAGTCCATTCTTCGGCCGCCATATCGGAGAGGAAGAATGCGATTGGCTTCTTCACCTTGTCACCAAGGTAAATGGACATTGCATCGAGGATGCGCTCTTTGCGTTCTTCAGCGGGGAGAGCCCACATCTCTTCGGCGTAAACGTCGGAAACAAAGCCAACCAATGTGCCGAATGCGTCTTCTTTTCCTTCCTCACCGCCTGCGAAGTTTTTGCCGTAATTGGTGTTGTCATAGATTTCGGCAACGAGTCGATCGCCACCGAATGCAGTACCGGACAGTCCCTCTTCACGCCAGAAGGGAGTTTCATAGACTGCATGAACTTTGATGACGAGACCCATGGAAATGTGCTGATGGGCAACATGCTGTTCTCGCGGCAGGGGAGGCACGTAGGAAATGCGATTATAGAGGTTTGGCGGAACCGCAAGGATAGCGTTTTTAGCATGGACAACAGCGCGATCAGAATAGGCAGTTACGGTTCCCGGTCCACCATTGTTGTCCACACCATTGCGGACGTCCGCTTCAACATTGTTGGGGGCGTCTGCCGTAGAAGGATCTGGCGTAGCCCATTCGAGAGTGCGAACAGGTGAACTGAGAATGACGTCATCGCCGAGTTCCTCTGCCATCGTTATGGAAACTGACTGCATGCCGCCGGCAACTCGCTTATCAAGCAAGAAGTTTTCATCAACAAGGTTGTCGAAAGAACCAGCAGATGAAGCCATCAGAGCTGCTTGAAGTACGGAAAAGGTGCGGGAAGGCTTAGTAAGCATTCCAGAGGAAATGTAAAGCGAGATGTTGTCAATTGCCTCAGAATCGTCAGATAGGCTTTCTAACCAGTCACGGAAGGATTGGCTATCGAGTTCTTTGGCTCGTGGGTGCTCCCAAGGGGCGTTAGCGTCGACTTCCTCGGCCAGCTGATTGAGCTCAGCGATCAATCGATTCATCTCGGAGGCGGTTTCCTCTGACGTTGGGAAGGTATCTCCCTCAAATTCGTGGCGCGTGCCGTCTGGGGACACGTAGACTGATTTTCCTTCGCGGTACCGATCAAAAGTCTCGAGTCCGAGCTCTTGGACGAGTTCGGTGAGGCGCGTTTGATCGGGGGAAATCCACTGGCCGCCGATCTCAATGAAGTGTTCAGTACCTTGGTCGTCGAGTACCTTTCCGTTCCAGGTACGGCCGCCCACGCGATTGCGGGCTTCGAGAACACAGACTGATTTTCCTGCTTTCTTGAGAGTGCGGGCAGCCATTAGCCCTGAAGCACCGGCGCCGATGATTACAACATCGACTGTGCGCTCTTCGGCGTTGGGATTACCATTACGTTGCGTGACCATTGGAGCGTTTCTCCTTCGCGTGCAGTAGGTATGCGGTGAGTGAGACCTTCGTATGGACGATGGTGTTTCAACGTTAAATTAAAGGGTTTAATTTAACGTTGTGACTACAGTAACAAACGCGCGGCAAGAATTGTAGGGATCACAGTGGTAAATGTTTCGCGCCCCAAAGGGCGGCCATTGAAAGCGCTGGTGAACCGGCAAAAAATAGCATCAGCCGCACTGCAAATTGTTGAGCGCAAGGGGCTTGAAGCCTTATCGATGTCAGCGGTAGCTAGGTCAATGAAGGTTAGTACGGCAGCGCTCTACAATCACATTTCCAACAAAGAAGAACTGCTGGCTCTGGTACAAGATGACATCATTGCAAAGGTCGATACTTCGTCGCTGAAGCACGCCCTTGCAGGGGAACTACCAGCAGCTGATGCGCTTCGGCAATGGGCATGGTCGTATCGGGATATTCTGGCTGATAATATTCCGCTGATTCGCGTAATTACTGAGCTTCCACTTTATGGTTCGCCCCAAACGATTTCGATGTACGAATTGCTCGTCCAAGTAATTGCACTCGCTGGAGTTCCCGAAGCGGAAGTTATTACGAGGCTTGTCGCAGTAGAGTCTTTTGTTTTTGGTTCTGCTTACGACGTTCATGCGCCTTTGAATATTTTTGAATCGCCTGGGCCTGGAGATAGTCCATTGAACAAGATGAATGACATCTACTTGGCTCAATTCCGAGAGCAGTCTTCGGAGGAGAGCGAACAATCTAAACTTCGTGCGGACAAGTCGTTTGAAACTGGTTTGGAAGCCCTGTTGGAACAGTTCCTATCATCAAATGAGGCTTAGATTTGTGACGTCTATTTAGAGAACACAGCCCCACGGATAAAACGGATTCCATCCAGCAGCTTCTCGAATAGCTGACAAAGAAGGATGACGTGCGAAACCCTCCCCTGCAGCTAGGGGTGAACTGCTATTGGGGAGGGAAGCACCTTGGGGAATAAGCTGGTTGAGCTTAGGCCTCGCTAGATTTTGGAGATTCTTTGGATCCTGTGCGGTGGGCGTTCGGATCGATCGGGTGCCCGTCAGCGTCTAGATCATTGAGTTCTGCCAGCTCCGTGAAATCCGCCTGCGCGTCGGCGAAGCCTTCCTCCGGATCGATCTCATCGAAGTTGCGGATGGTGCCGTCGCGCTCGTCCTTGAACATGTCCTTGCCGTAGATGACCAGCACCATAATGATGCCGGCGGCGAATCCCCACGCGGCGCCCTGGGTGGCCAGCACGCCAGCGGTTATGCCTGCGATGCCGAGGTCTTTCTGGTTCTTGGCCTCCATGATGCCCACACGCACGGATACGAAGCCCTGGATGATGAGCGTCAGTGCCAAGCCCACCGGCAGGATAGGCTCAACGAAAGAGGTAATCGGTAGCAGGAGGAGGCCCGTGTTGGTGCCCCAGCGGAAGGAGCCCGCGCCACCGAATATGGTGCGCATGGCGCGCTTGCCCTGCTTGTAGCGCTCAACGATGACCACGTGCATCGCCGCCCACAGTGGACCACACATGGCGATGTCTGGGCCGATGATGGACATCAGCATGTTGCGGCCGCCGAAGAGGAGGTGTGCGCGCGACGGGCTGTAGACCACGGCCTCATCCGTACGGACATGGTCGGCTTCCTTGAGAACGGCGTTGGCTTGCAGGACGTCACCGAAGACGACGATGTAGGCAGCCAACACTGTGGGGATGGCGGTAAGGAACATGTGCGCCGGCGGCAAGCCAACGCCGAAGACCGTGTACTCAGACCACAGCGTGATGAAGTCAGGCTTGGAGAAGCCCCACTCCACGTCCGGCCACGGTGCCTCGCCGGCCAGCGGTGCGACGAAGACCGCGACGAAGATGGCGGGCAGGATGCCTAGCGAAGCCAGGAAACGCCAGCCGGCGGCCTTCTGCCGCAGTGCCTGGAAGCCGCGCGAATACATGAGGAAGAAGGCCACGGCCACCGCGATGGTGATGGTGATAGGGAAGGAGTGGAAACGTCCGTCTTCTTGAAATACCGAGATAATCGCTGCAATACCGGCACCAAGCACGATACCGGCGCGCAGGCCTGAAGGAATGAGGCGAACGACCTTTGACGCCCACCCAGTTATACCCAGTGTTAAGGAGAATATGCCCAACAAGAGCTGGAAACTGATGAGCGCCCAGATTCGCTGCTCTCCTTCCGGGAAGGTCTGGATGTAGACCGTCAGCAGCGGAATAGCTGGGGTAATCCAACCCGGGACAACCGGGTCACCCAAGAGGTGGTGGGTCAGGTAGAGAAGGCCGTTGAGCATGACGACGGCCAGTGCCGCCTCATAGGGCATGCCGAGGGCCTCAGTCATGAGGGGGATAGCACCCAGATCGACCACGCACATGAACAAGCCTTGTGCGAAGTCTGGCCACTCAATGCGGTAGTGCACGAACGGCAAGCGGACATCAAAGGGCCCCATCTTCCAGTGGGGCGAAGCTTGACCGATTCCCTGTTCTTCGGGTTCGGCGGCTTCGGTGGTTGCGGCCATGACGGCCTCCTTTCAAAGAAAAAGGGACCAAGCCCTACGGGCGCGAACCGCGCAGGGCTTGGTGAGGAAAGGTGAAGTGGTTGAGGTTTAGCCGAGTCTTGATTAGTCGAACTCGATGATCTGGCGCAGCGCCACACCGTCGGACAGGCGGTCCATGGCGGTGTTGATGTCCTCGAGCTTGATGTGGTCGGAGATCAGGGCCTCGGCGTTGAGCTTGCCCTCGCGCCACAGTTGCTCGTACTTCGGGATGTCCTTCGACGGAACGGAAGAACCCAGGTAGCAACCATGTACGCGGCGTGCCTCTGAGGTCATCACGAGCGGGTCGATGGTGATGGTGGAGCCCGGTGCTGGCAGGCCAACGGTGACGGTCAGGCCGCCCGGTGCAGTGACCTTGTAGGCGGTTTCCAGGGCCTTCGGGTGGCCGGCGGCCTCCACGACGGCGGTGAACTTCTTGCCGGACTCTTCAGCTTCCTGCGGGGTCATGGCGGAAGTGGCGCCGATTTCGAGGGCCTTCTCGCACTTGTCCTTCTGCATGTCAATGCCCACGATCTCCTTCACGCCGAGCGCAGCGGCGGTGATGATGGCGGCCATGCCCACGCCACCGAGGCCGACGACGGCGATGCTGTCCTCCGGCTTCGGATCAATTTCGTTAAGGATGGCGCCGCCGCCAGTAAGGATGGCGCAGCCGAGGATGGCGGCGATATCCGCCGGGACATCGGAGCCAACCGGTACGACGGAGAGCTCGGAAACCACTGCGTGGGTTGCGAAGCCGGAAACGCCGAGGTGGTGCTGGACCATCTCACCATTGCGGGTGAGGTGGCGGGTACCGCGGATGAGGGTGCCCTCGTTGTTGGTCTTGGAGCCAACCTCACACGGCATCTTGCCGTCGGTCTTGCAACCAGCGCACTCGCCGCAGCGCGGCAGGAAGGTCATGACCACGTGGTCGCCGACCTTGACGTTGGTAACGCCCGGGCCAATCTCCTCGACGATGCCTGCGGACTCGTGGCCCAGCAGCATCGGCAGCGGGCGGGGGCGGTTGTTGTTGACCACGGAGAGGTCGGAGTGGCAGAGGCCAGCGGCGGTGATCTTGACCAAGATCTCGCCTTCGCCGGGGGCGGTGAGCTCGAGCTCGCTCACGGTAATGGGCTTGGAGTCGGCGTAGGGACGCTCATCGCCGGAGCGTTCCAGGACGGCGCCGCGAATGGTAATCGTGTCAGACATATCTACCTCCAGACATCGGGTGGGCTAATGCAACGTAATGTACGCCACAGGATATCGATGAGAGCAGGAATGGTATGGGAGAAATTACATCAGACGGCTAATTAGATAGGGAATTCTCTACTTGCTGAGCGTGTGGGCGCGCAGCGCCACGAAGACATCGAGCCCGCGCTGGCCGACGGCCCACTCATCACCCATCAACTCCGAGATCCGGTCGAGCCGCTGGCGCACCGTATTGGGGTGGATGAACATCGCCTGGGCGGTCTGCGGGATGCTGTGTCCAGAGAGCAGGTAGTGGTGGGCGGTATCGGTCAGCTCCGTGGAATGCTCCTCGTCATAACGCAGCAGCGGGCCGATGGTGCGTGTGGAAAGAGCGTTCAATGCGTGTGGGTCCGCGCCTAAAATGAGGCCCACCGTGCCCAGGGAGTCCTCGGTGATCAGACGGCCGCGCACTCCCAGGGCGAGCGCTGATTCCAGGTAAGACATGGCGGAATCATGTGCGCTGCGTGCTTCACTCAGGCCATCAAAGCCGATGGCGGAGACCGCTAAATCGGGGAACTCAGATAGCAGCGGGGCCAGCGCCGCATCGATACCTCGATCCGGCTGGTACAGCACGCACACGTGCTGATCGTGGTGCGTAATAGCGGCATTACCCGGCAAGAGGTGTTCCAGCTGCGGACGAGTGGGCAGGCCCTTTGCTGAGTGCAGGCCGACGAAATACAGCTGTGCTGAGGAGTTCAGGCTGATACCCGTCAGGTGTCGCAGGCGGGCGATCTCCTCACGCCCGGCATTACCCAGCGCCACGGCATAGACCAGGTCATCGACTTTGCGCGCGGTGGCGTCGACAAGCGCCTCGGCAAAAAGGGCAATCGCGGTAAAGGCCGCGGAAGCATGGCTGATGACGCGCAGTTCGGCGTCGCTGAGCTGCTTGTCCACACCAATCGTGCCCAGTGCGCGGCCATTAAACTCCACGGGGAACGTGCTTGCTGGGGGAGCGTCCGGGGCATCCTCCGTGGTCCACAGCATCACCGGAGCGTCGAGACTTTCAGTCAGCACGCGTTCCAGCTCTTCGAAGCTGGCATTGTTCATGAGCACGTGGAGCAGTTTCGCGTTGACCTCATTGAGCCACTGCAGCTCTTCTACATGGCGGCTCAGAGCTATCTGCGATCGGGTTAGCTCGGCAACGGATTCGCCCTGGCTCTCGATGACTTGCGCATTCTCCAATGCCACAGAGGTGATAGAGCCAAGCACCTCGAGCGCGGCAATTTCCTCGTGCGTGTAGTGGCGGGGGTGGCGGTCACCCACGAGCAGCGCACCGATGGTGCGCCCGGCAATTCGAATCGGGGCGCCGAGGATCCCGCGGATGCCTTCGGCCTCCACCGCGCGGTCCACGTAATCCACGTGCGTGACGTTAGGGTCGGCGGAATGGTCATAGGTCCACGCCGGGCGGTTGGTAGCGGCCACAATGCCGAGGATTCCAGAGCCCATCGGCATGTTGATGGTGCGGAAGTCCTCGGTGACGACACCGCTGGTGGCCAGCACCTTGGTAAAACCGGTGTCCTCATCGTTGAGGCTGAGGTAGCCCACGTCCGTGCCAATAGTGGTGCGCGCGTGGCGCACGATGGCGTGGAAGATGTCAGAGGATTCGCGGCCCGAGTTGAGCATCTGGGAAACATCGAGCAGCTTGGTCGACATCACCCGCCATGTGTGGTTGGCGCGCATGGTCTCCTCAACGGCCCGAAGCGAACTGAGCTCCTCGGCATCCAGCTGCTCTCGCAGCTCGTCGGGGACGCGGGTGCCGCTGGCGAGGTGGGAGAGTACGGTGCCGAGGAGAGACATGCCTATAGTTTATTTGGATCAGATTATTAGGATCAGACTTTTTTCTTAGTGCGCGGAATGGGCTTGCCAGTGATGAGCGCGTGGAGCTTGCCATCACCAATCTGTAGCTCTTCGGGCACGTCCTCGGAATCGACCTCAGTCATGATTTCTCTGATGAAGTCAGATTCGGGAATGGAGGAATTGCGGGCGATAGCGGAAAGCTCGCGCATTTCCTCATCAGAGAGGTGGTTGTCATTCTCAAAACGCTTCTTGAGTAGTTCGCGCGCACGGCGGCGCAGATCGGCCTCAGACTGCAGGTCCTTGCGGTTCTTCAACCAAGCAAAGCCGATGATGAACATGATGGCGATACCCATGTAGCCCAGAATCGGGTATACCCATCCGATGAGGTTAGAGAAGCCGACGAAGGAGAGCACGAATCCGATGAGCACCGAGATGACATAAACCTTGTAGAAGTGCTGTGGCTTGCCACGGGTCAGGCGCTTGGCAAAGGCATAGAACATGCCGATGGCGGTGTTATAAATCATGCCGTAGATAGCAATGGACATGGCGACTCCGAGCGCTGGATGAATCTGTTCAATCATGGCCAAGGTTGGCATTTCGGCGTCGGTAATCGGACCCACCGAAACGTAGAGGCCGCCCACCAGGACCGCAAGCAGGAACAGGAAGCACAGGCCGCCGAGGATGCCGCCATAGCCCACTTCCTTGGCATCGAGGAAGTTGCCGCCGATGACGATCATCATGGAGACCACCACGATGACGTTGAGGCCCAAGTTATTGATGGCGGAGACCCACCAGTTGGGCAGCGTGGTGGGAATGTTCTGCGCCTGCTCGTTGAGGTGTGACCAATCGGGGCTGGACGTCAACACGGTATATACGGTGCCGATGGTCAACAGGATGATGATGAACGGGGTGATAGCGCCAATGGCGATGGTCACCTTGTCCACATCGAGCAAACCAGTCAGCAGCGTGAGAATGAGCATGAGGATCGCACCGATCCACACCGGCCAGCCCCACTGCTGGTTGAGGTTGGTGCCGGCGCCGGCGAACATGGCGAAGCCGATGCAGAAGAGACAGGTCAGCGTGGCGAAGTCAAGGATCTTCGACACAATTGGCGTGGATACCGCGTTGAACACAGAAGTGTGTTCTTTGGCGCGGTGATAAGAACCCAATTGGAGAATGGTGATTCCGGAAATGGTCATGGCCAGTGCGGTGACGATGGCACCGACGATGCCCATGTTGCCGAAGGCAACGAAGTATTGGAGGGCCTCACGGCCGGACGCGAAGGAGGCCCCCGCGAGCACGCCGATGAAGGCCATCGCGATGCCGAATGAGCGTTTAAGCATGGTGAACCTAACTGTGGATGGATAATTGCTTCTACTTATGCAGACGGGGCAGGCCGCCTAGGAAAGGTGCCTGCCCCGTGTGTGATGGAGCGAAAGCTGTTAGCTCGTCACCGCCTTGATGAACTCGGCGATTCCAGCAAGCTCCTCCTCGCCGCGGTCAATGATCGCCGCGGAGGTAAAGAGCCCGTGGTGGTATCCCAGAAGGTGCTTGTGCGTGACATCCACGCCAGCCTTAGCTAGCTTGCCGGCATACTCGATGCCCTCATCCGCCAGCGGATCGTTGTCCACCGTGATGACGAGTGACGGGGGCAGGCCCTCCGGCAGCTCTTCCAACAGCAGCGGAGAGAGATCCGTGGCTGTGCGCTGGGATTCTTCCGTGACGAAGGTATCGATGAACCACCGCATGGTGTCGGAGGCGAGAGGGAAGCCCTCTTCCAAACGCTTGTAGGAGGCGCCGTTCGTGGTGCGCTCGCGGGAGCAATCCGTGATCGGGTAGAGCAGGATCTGGGCGCTGAGCTTGGCGACGTCATCAAGCACCGCGAACTCATTCGCCAACGTGGCAGCCAGCTGGCCGCCGGCTGAATCACCGGCGACCGCGATGGAGGTCACGGTCAGTCCGTGCTCTGCCTCGGGGTTGGACAGCCAGCGGTAGGCGGCGCGGCAATCGTCGATAGCCGCCGGGTAGGTGTGCTCCGGGGCGAGGCGATAATCCACCGCGACGACCGGGAGTCCGGTCAGCACCGCGATACGGCGTACCGAGGAGTGGTGGGTCTCCAGGTTGCCCATGAGCCAGCCGCCGCCGTGCATGTAGAGCACCGCGGGGGTCTCCTGGTCGCGTTCTGCCTCCGGGCGGGGGTCATAAAGGCGAACCTGGAACTGGTCGACCTGGAAATCTGTGGTCGTAGGTTCTTTCTCTTCGTGGAGTGGGTTGGCGTGGGCCGAGGCTACGTAGTTCTCACGCACCTGCGGGATGGGGAAGTTATGGAAGGACTTCGCTCCACCATCGCGGAAGGGCTTCAGCGCCTTCCACGCATCCTCGGCGACGGGGCGCCCGGAGTATTCGTCGTGCAGAGTGTGCATCGTGATCACTACCTTCTAGACCAGCTCGTAGTCGTTGATCTCCAGCTTGTCGGTAAGCTCGTAGTACTCAGCAACGTTGCCGGACCAGTTGTTGATGACGCGGCCTTCCTCGTTCTTGTACCAGGAGGAGCAGTCAGCGGAGAACGCAGATTCCTCGAGTTCCTTCTGGATACGGGTGTTGAACTCGTCGATGACGTTCTTCTTCACGTCGAGGGCTGCCTCCGGGTTCTCGCGCAGGTAAGCAACGGCCTGGGAGATGTAGCGGTCCTGTGCCTCGAGCATGGCCACCACGGAGTGGTGGTTGAGGTTGGTGTTCGGGCCGTAGAGCATGAAGAAGTTCGGGAAGCCATCCACGGTCATGCCCAGGTAAGCCTCCGGAGAGTTGCCCCAGCGCTCGCGCAGGTCGACGCCGTCGCGGCCAGCAATCGGCAGGTCGCCCTGGAATTCCTGGGAGTGGAAACCGGTGGCGTAGATGACCACGTCGAAGTCGTGCTCGACGCCGTCCTCGGTGCGGATGCCGGTCTCGGTGAATTTCTCGATACCAGCGGTGACAAGCTCCACGTTGTCACGGTTGAAGGTGGGGTAGAAGTCATCGGAGCGCAGGATGCGCTTGCAGCCGAAGGCGAAGGTCGGGGTGAGCTTTTCCACCAGCTCCGGGTCGTTGACCTGGGAGCGCAGGTGCTCCATTGCCTGCTCGACACCCTCGGCGGCGGAGTCGGTGCCCTTGCGGGTGCGGTCGAAGCCCTCCTCGCGGACCTCGTGGATTTCCTGGCGGATGGCGCGGTAGGAATCCGGGTTCTCCTGGAATTCCTTGGTCTCCTCCTCGGTGAAGATGACCTGGTTGCGCGGCAGGATGTAGTTTGCGGAGCGCTGGAACACGGAGAGCTTCTCCGCTTCCTTGGCAACCTCCGGAACCAGCTGGACAGCGGAGGCCGCGTTGCCGATGACGGCAACCTTCTTGCCGTTCAGGTCGACGTCGTGGTTCCACTCGGCGGAGTGGAACTGCACGCCCTGGTATGCCTCGCGGTTCGGGAAGTTCGGGATCTTCGGCTTGGAGAGCTGGCCCCAGGCGCCGACGAAGACGCGGCCGTAGTAGGTCTCACCGTTGGCCTCAATCTCCCACGCCTTGAGGTCTTCCTTCCACTCGGCGCGGGTGATGCGGTGGTTGAACTTGATGTGATCGTAGAGGTTGAACTCCTCGGCGAGGGCCTTGAGGTAGCCCTGCATTTCGTCCTGACCGGCGAACATGCGGGAGACGCCGAGGTTGAGGAAGTAGGAGTAGCAGTAGATCAGAGCCTGGGTATCGCAGGCAGCACCCGGGTAGGTGTTGTCGCGCCAGACGCCGCCGACCTCGTCGGCTGCTTCGAGGATGAGGAAGTCCTGCTGCTCGTCGCGAACAAGTTGGGCGCCCATGCCCAGTCCGCCGTAGCCGGTGCCGAGGATGATGCAGTCGTAGATCTTCATAGTGGTGTGTCTCCTTGAGGTGTTGGTGTTTCGGATTAGTTCGCGCGGATAGCTTCAGCCAGAACCTGGAGGCCGTCACGCAGGGTGGACTCGTTGATGACCAGTGGCGGCAGGAGGCGGATGACGTTGCCGTCGAGGCCACAGGTGAGGATGAGCACGCCCTGCTCGCGGCAGGTCTTGGCTACCTTGGCGGTGAGGTCGGCGTTCGGCTGGTTGTTGTCATCGACCAGCTCGATGGCGATCATGGCGCCGCGGCCGCGGACCTCAGCAACGGTGGTGAGCTCAAGTAGCGGCTCCAGCTCTTCGCGGATGATGGCCTCGATTTCGCGAGCGCGGGAGTTGAGGTCCAGCTCCTCCATTTCCTCGAAGGCTGCCAGGGAAGCAGCGCAGGCCACCGGGTTACCGGCATAGGTGCCACCCAGGGAGCCCGGGTCCGGTGCATCCATGATTTCGGCGCGGCCGGTCACAGCGGACAGTGGCATGCCGCCGCCCACGCCCTTGGCGGTGGTGATGAGGTCCGGGATGATGCCCTCGTCTTCACAGGCGAACCAGGAGCCGGTGCGGCAGATGCCGGCCTGGATCTCATCGGCGATGAAGACAACGCCGTTGTCGGTGCACCATTCCTGCAGCGCCGGGAGGAAGCCCTTGGCCGGCTCGACGAAGCCGCCCTCGCCCTGAACCGGCTCGATGATGACGGCGGCCAGTTCTTCGGTGCCGACGTACTGCTCGATGTAGCGCAGGGTGCGCGCTGCTGCCTGCTTGCCGTCGAGGCCGTCGCGCAGCGGGTAGGACATCGGCGCGCGGTAGATATCAGCGGCCAGGGTGCCAAAACCCTGCTTGTAGGGTTTGTTCTTGGCGGTCATGGTCATGGTGAGGTTGGTGCGGCCGTGGAAGGCGCCGTCGAAGACCACGACGCGGTTCTTGCCGGTGTAGCGGCGAGCGATCTTGATGGCGTTCTCCACTGCTTCAGCACCGGTGGAGAAGAGGCAGGACTTCTTTTCGTGGGTCCCCGGGGTCAGCTCGTTGAGCTTCTTGCAGACCTCGACGAAGCCCTGGTACGGGGCGTTGAGGAAGCAAGTGTGGGTCAGGTGGCTGGCAGCCTCGGCAACGGCCTTGGCAACGCGCTGGTTGGACGCGCCGACAGAAGTCACGGCAATGCCGGATGCGAAGTCGACGATGGTGTTGCCGTCGACGTCGACAAGCACGCCACCATCACCGTCGGTGACGTAGGAGGGGTAGCCCGGGATGACGCCAGCAGCGACGTCTGCTTCACGGGCGGCATTCAGCTCCTGGCTGCGGGGGCCAGGGATTGCGCTGGAGACATTCCGCTCCTGGGGGAGGCGGTGCTTGAGATCCTGCATGCTGTCTGCTCCTTAATACTCGGGATTTTTTATGACGTAGGTCATTCTGGCGGCTAAACTTCATAAGGGCCATAGACAACTGGGTGAAAGAATGGTGAGAATTTGTCCACATTGGATACGGGAGTAGCGGTCGGGCTGGAAGAGGGAAGCGTTTCCCTGAGATGGTTGGCTAATCAGCCTGATTTGGGGATAGAAATTCTGCACGATTGTGGGCGTTCCTTTTCCGTGATGCACCCGTGTGAACTGCGCGATCCGCGCGAATTCGTGGGATCCGGGGCCGTCATTTTGCTCACCGGCATGGCATTTGAAGGACGGCCTGAGGAACTGGAAGAGTACATCCGCAAGGTGGCCGAGGGTGGGGTGACGGGGGTGGGTTTCGGCGTTGGACTGGCCTTTGCCGAGGTTCCGCCCGGCATGCTGGAGGCCGCTCGGGAATGCAATATCTCGCTCTTCACGGTGGCGCGGCGCGTACCTTTCGTCTCGGTGCTCGCGCGTTTGCACGACGAGCTGCAGCGCCAGCGCGAGGAAGGGTTGGAGCGCTTCATTGCTCAGCAGGGCGCGCTGAACGACGCTGCCGTGGCCGGCCTCGATGCCCTCGTGGACAAGACCAGTCGCCTCCTGGGTGCGCATTCCTGCCTCGTCGATAAAGACGGGCGCGTCTTTGCGCAGTCGAGCTACCCGGGGCTGCCTCCGGTGGATTGGGCAACGGTGATCGCCGATACTCGCGCCCAGAACTTCTACGCCGCGCGCCGCGTGGGCGGGTGGAGTGTTTTGGCCCAGCGCTTGGCCGACCACGGTGCGCGCTCCTTCGGGCTCTTGGCAGTGTCGCGTGATGGCTTCGGTGTGAACGAGCGCGCGCTGCTCAAGCAGGCCGCGGGCCTAGCGGAGCTTAGCGTGAAGCGCCCACAAGAGCTGCGGCGCACACAGAATGAGCTCAACTCCATGGCTTTGGCCATTCAGCTGGGGTTGGACGAACCCGAAGATCCCATGCGGCGCATCTTCCACCTCGTGGGTGATGCGCAGGGGAGGGTGCGCCCGGTCTTGGTGAAATCCGAGGGGGAGCGGGCTCACCAGCGCTTCATGCAGGCCCTGGACGCCCGCCTTCAAGATCACGGGCGTTTGCTCTTCGAGTACGCGCTGGATAAGTCCTCCAGCCTCCTGCTCTTTAGGGGAAGCCGAACGATGAAAAACCTGCAGGATTTGTTACGCGATATTCGCGGGAGCAAGCGGATCGTCGTGGGCCAACCTATGCCGTGGGCCGAGCTGGGGGTGGGGATTGTCCACGAGCTGGAGTCTTTCGCTTTCGGGCTGCAGCCGGGGATGCTCGCGGGGCCGGAATCGCGCACCTTGAGCTGGACTAGGGACCCTCGGGTTAAAGGAGCGGTGCACAACCGCGCGAAGGAAACCTGGGGCAAGGTGCGTTCCTTTGACGCCGAGCACGGCACCGACTTGGCGGAAACACTGGAGGTTTACTTGCGCGCCGGCGGGCATGTAAGCCGCACCGCTGAGGAGCTGCATTCGCACCGCCACACCGTGCGCAAGCGCATCGCGGACTTGGAGGAATTATTGGAGGTTGATCTTAAGGATCCTCTCGTGGCAGCGGAGCTTCTCATCCTAGGCGTGAGCGTTCCGGACTGAGTTCTTAAGAATCAAGGCTGAGCAAGAGCAGCTCCGCGCGGGTGACGGGATTGCTCAGGTCCACGCCGCAGAGTTGCTCGATTTTGTCCAAGCGGGCGCGCACCGTGTGGCGGTGAACGCCGAGCTCCGCGGCGGCGGTGGCCAAGTTGGCGTTGCCCACGAGGAAGCAACGCAGCGTGGCGCACAACTCTGTGTTGTGCTGCGCATCGTGCTCGGCGAGAAGGCTGATCGTCGCCGCGCGCCGGGCAGCGAGGGCCTCGGGTACGCCGGGTTCTGCCAGCCAGGTAGGGGCAGCCGAATCGAAGGTCGCCACAGTACCGAGGGGCAGGCTGCGCGCGTGGCTCTGGAGAGAGGACAAGAGCGCCGGGGTCAACGCTTGCCATTGGATGCGCTGCAGGATGGACGTTCGGAGGTAGCGGGTGTGTTTACCGCTCAAGTTCGGGTGCGTGGTGCCCGGGGGAAGCGCGATAAGTGCCGAATCGTGCTCCGGGCGGATGAGGCTGAGGGGCTCGGCTTTTCCAATCTCGCTTAATGCCCGCGCGAGGCGGGAGGGTGATGGTGCCGTGAGAAACAGAACATCCACGAGGTCGTGGCTATCGACCGTATGGAAGGCCGCCTGTAAGGCAGGGGAGTCAACCCCGGCCAGTTGGGCGTCAAGCGCCAACGCCCCGAGGATCGTGTGCGCAGTGGTGTCGGGATGATCTAAGAGCAGGCTGGCCAGGCCCGCGAGGTGCCGGATGAGCGCGCGGGAGTAGGAATCGAACTTCTCTGCACGCGTTACCGCGATGGCCCAGCGCCGTCCCGCCGAGCCGAAGATGCTGGTGATGGTTGCGCCTGTGCTTGTCGACGTCCCCGTTCCGCGCCCCGTCTGCTCCGCGGCCTCCACCGCGGCGTCGGCCGCACTGAGCTGACCGCGATCGCTGCGGCTGACCACCGCTCCGGAGGAACTGGCCACCGCCACTGCGGCGCCGAGTTCTTTGCTGGTTTGCATGACGAGCGCCCCGATGCTCGTGGCCGCGGCCTGGTTGAGGCGCTCCTGCTGGCGGTGGAGTGCAAAGTGCGCGTTGTTGTCCAAGCGGGCCTGTTCTTGAGCCACGGCCGTGGTGATGGAGACGAATCGGGTGGCGCGTGGGACCTCAAAGAGGGTGAGGTTGTGTTGGGAACAGGCGTGGATTAGTTCTGTAGGAACCTCGCCGAAGGCCAGCCCAGTGCCGAAGCCAATGCCCTGCACACCGGCCGCGGCCAGGGCCGCACCATAGCGTTCGAAGCCCTCCGGTTCTTCCTGGAAGGCAAGCCCCAACGTGAGCATGAGCGCGCCGGGGGAGGTGAACTCGCTGGGGTCCGCGAGCTCGGAAGCGTGGATGGTGTTGAACGTGGCGCTACCGGTGACGATGCTCCGCAGGTTTAATGAGCGCTGGTTGAGCAGCCAGCGGAAGGAAATCTCACGCATGGTGGACAGAGTACACAGCTATGGGGAGGAAATTTATACATCTCGTCCATAGTGTGCGGAGGGTGGTGGAGACCACACTAAGGGGCACACTATTCATCCGAGCACAAAAAGGAAGACCATGCAGGAACTTCAGTACCACATTGAGCAGTCTCGCCACCTGGGCCAGCAGGTCCCGGGCCCGAAGAGCGCCGCCCTGGATGAGCGCCGCAAGAACGCGCTGCCCGCGGGCATGGCGCCGTCGCTTCCGGGTTACGTAGTGGATGCCGACGGCGGCATTCTTGCCGACGCCGACGGCAACCGCTTCATCGACCTTGCCTCCGGCATCGCCGTGACCTCCGCTGGCGCTTCGAACCCGGCCGTCGTGGCCGCGGTCCAGGAGGCCGTCGCGCACTTCACCCACACCTCGTTTACCGTTTCTCCTTACGAGTCCTACGTGGCCGTGGCAGAAAAGCTCAACGAGGTCACCCCGGGTGACCACCCGAAGAAGACCGCGCTGTTCAACTCCGGCGCTGAGGCCGTCGAGAACGCAGTAAAGATTGCCCGCAACTACACCGGCAAGCGTGGTGTGGTGGTCATGGACCGCGCCTTCCACGGCCGCACCAACCTGACCATGGCGATGACCGCCAAGCAGTCGCCCTACAAGAACGGCTTCGGTCCCTTCGCCCCGGAGATCTACCGCGCACCGATGTCCTACCCGCTGCGCGATGGTCTGAGTGGTGCCGAGGCAGCCAAGAAGACCATCACCATGATCGAGCAGGAAGTCGGCGCGACCAACCTGGCCTGCGTCGTTGCCGAGCCGATTCAGGGCGAGGGCGGATTCGTCGTCCCGGCTGAGGGCTACCTCGCAGCAATCCAGAAGTGGTGCAACGACAATGACGTGGTCTTCATCATCGACGAGATCCAGGCGGGCATGATGCGCACCGGTACCTGGTTCGCTTCCGACCACGAGGGCATCGTGCCGGACATGGTGACCATTGCGAAGGGCATTGCCTCCGGCATGCCGCTATCCGCAGTGACCGGCCGCGCGGAAATCATGGATACCCCGCAGCCTGGTGGCCTGGGCGGTACCTACACCGGTAACCCTGTGGCGTGCGCTGCTGCGCTGGCAACCTTTAAGGAGTTTGAGGAGAAGGACTTCGGTGCGCGTGCTCAGAACCTGGAGAAGGTCGCCCGCGAGGAGCTGGAGACCATCCTGGGCGATGAGCGTGTGGCCGAGTTCCGTGGCCGCGGTGCCATGCTCGCACTCGAGTTCGTGACCGCTGAGGGCGAGCCGGACTCTGAGCTGGTGCACAAGATTGCTGACGGTGCCAAGGCCGAGGGCGTCCTGCTGCTGACCTGCGGCCTGGACCACAACGTCATTCGCTTCCTGCCTTCGCTGGCCATCCCGGAGGACTTGTGGCGTGAGGCGCTGCAGGTCGTCGTCAAGCAGTTCAACGAATACAAGTAAGGCGAATGCAGTTCTCACCCGGCGATGGCCGGGTGAGTTCACGTTTTAATAGCCATTTAGTAGTCATTGGAGAAGTCTTTGTCCAACAACATTACTGTGCCGCAGAAGGATGAATCCACGAAGGAATTCAAGCCCGCGCTGTCCTTCGTACAGGGCATTGCCCTCATCTTCGGCACCAACATCGGCGCTGGAGTTCTCTCCATTCCTTATGCCGCTCGCAACGGTGGATTCCTCGCGCTCGTTATCGCCCTGCTCGTGGCTGGCACGCTCACGACCATTTCCATGTTGTACGTGGCCGAGTCCGCCATGCGCACCAAAGCCAAGCTGCAAGTCTCGGGACTGGCCGAGCATTACCTGGGGCAGTGGGGGCGGTGGCTGGTCTTCGTTGCCATCATCGTCAACGGTATCGGTGCGCTCATTGCCTATGCTGCCGGCTCCGGTGACTTGATCAACAACATTTTCGGCCTGCCGCCGCTTCTGGGCACGTTAATCTTCTTTGGGTTTGGCTCATGGGTGATGTACCGCGGTCTGCACACCACAGGTGCCACTGAGGGCGCCGTTACCGCCGGTATGGCCATCATCATCGCTGTCCTCTGTGGATGGACCATCCTGGGCCCAGGTATCAAGGTGGAAAACCTATTGGTTCTTCACCCCTTCTTCATCGTCCCGATTCTGAACCTGGCGGTGTTCTCATTCCTGGCGCAGTATGTGGTTCCGGAGCTGGTCCAAGGCATGGATCCGTCGAAGCCGCAGGAGACCGCGCGTGCGATCGTCGTTGGCATGGTCATCACGGGCTTTACCCTGGCGCTGGTGCCTTTTGCAGCCCTCGGCCTTCTCGGCATGGAGGTCACCGAAGTGGTGACCATCGCCTGGGGTGAGGCACTTGGCCCGGTTGCCTACTACCTGGCCAACATTTTTGCCTTGGCGGCCATGCTGACGTCATTCCTGGCGATTGGCTTCACCACCATGCGCAACGTCCTCGACATCTTCCACTGGGAAGGCGTGAAGGGGCAGCGCATCATCGCGGTGGCGCTGACGGTGGTACCGCCACTGGTGATCTCGATTGCAGGCCTCGGTGGCTTCGTTGCGGCGCTGTCCTATGCGGGCGGCTTTGCGGGTGCCATCATGTCCGTCATCCCGGTGATGCTGCTGCACGCCTCCCGCAAGAAGGGCGACCGCGATCCCGGCTGGACCGTGGGCGGTCTTGCGCACCCGGCTATTCAGGCAACCATCATCGTGGTGTATTTCTTGGCTTTCATCTATTCGATCATCTCGATCGTCGGGCTGGTGCCGGCGGGTTGGGCTTAGTACAAGCGATTAGCCCTGAGAAAGGTACGAGATCGTAGACTCAGGCGAGCGATGTTCTTGAGCGGCGGTGGGCTACTGCGGAGTAGCCCACCGCCGCTCTTGTCGTTACCGGTAGATTTCGTTAGCTCTGCACAATCGGGGCGTACGTCCCCGAGGTTTCCCATAAGCGTTCAATACCGTGTTCACGTTTTCGTGCTTTGGATCAATCTTGTGCTGATGTGACTAGTTGAGAGTTTTTCGGCTCAGCGGTTGCCCTACTCTGCACGCGGCTTTCGCCGGGGGATGTCCAGAACCGATGTTGCTATAGATGTGAGGATGGGAGCGCTTGAGCAGCTCGCCGCGAACAAAGCCAGCTACTCCACACAAGAGGATGATGGTTGGAATCACGAAAACCAAATACCACAGCTCGGCATCGCCAATGAGGTTCTCGAAGTTGGCCAAGATCAGCACGAACATTGTGCCGAACCCAATGATGGCGATAGTTGGCGCCACTTTTGTGACGAACACTGGGTAAAGCCCTTTGTGCTTCCTAAAATAGAAGTAAACCGAGACCGAAGTGGTTAGAAGCAAGAAGACGAGTCCGAAACCACCAGCGTTACTCATCCAAGAGAACACGATTGCTGATGGAAAGCTTTCGTCATATCCTGAGAGCTTTTGAGCAAGCAGTGCCGTGGCGATGGCAAACAAACCGAAGCAAGATTGGAAAAGCGATGCCGCAACAGGGGCACCATTTTCGCTAGTCGTGCCGAGGTTCTTCCAAATAACCTGTTCTCGCCCCAGCGCCATGAGGTAGCGGGAAATAGAATTGTGGAAGGCTGTAACGGCTGCGAAGAGGGAGGTGACCAAGAGAAGCTGAATTAGCGGAACGATGGACTCGTATCCCTGGCTGGCAATAAAGTTGAAGAACAGATCCGAACCAGATTCTTGCGCAGAATCAACTACCTGAGACTCTCCAGTGCTTTGGGCAATTGACCATGAAGAGAATCCATAAAAGCCGGAAATAATCAGAATTGATATAAGCGTCGCGTTTGGGATGGTTTTCTCCGGATTGATTGCCTCCTCAGAGTACATAGCACTGCTTTCAATTCCCATGAACCCGGCGATAGTGAACGCGAGGAGAGTTCCTGTGCCAGTTCCAATGAGCGCGGACGGAGATAAGGTGCCAATCGAGAGCCCATCTGCAGGGTTGCGGATTGCGAGAACACAGAAGAACACGATGGCACAAGACTCCAAGAAGAGAAGAACTCCTAGAATTCTCGAAGTGGCATCGGCAGATTTAATGCCTAGAAATGCCACTAGGCTTAAAGCTATGAGTGCCCACACCGCCCAGTGGATATAGGTGCCTACTATCGATTCAAATAAGCTAGATGCTGTGTATCCGAGAAGACAGTAAAGTGCGATCTGCATAGCAGTGTAAGAAACGATAGCCAGTGAAGAAGCTGCTAAACCGTGACTTTTCCCGAGGCCGGCGGAGACGTAGGAAAAGAATGCAGCAGTATTGGGTATCTCCTTGGCCATAGCGCAGAAGCCGACTGAAAAGAATGCCACGAGTGCTCCGCAAAGCAGGTAGCCGAGAGGAACTCCTGGCATTCCAGATGTGGCGTATGCTGCCGTTACTCCGGCGGAAACCACCGTTAAAGGTGCAGCTGCTGCAATTACTAGAAAGACAATGTTGTGCGTCTTGAGGGTACGAATCTTTTCGCTCATACGGCACCATCACTTGTAGCAGGGGAGAGACTTTCAAGCGCGGGGCTGTCTTCTTTGAAGTGAGCGGTATATGCCTTTCTTAGATACTCGATTTGTTCATCTGTGAACGTCTTTCGAATCTGTCCTTCCACGATTTCGGCGTATTCATCCTTGAAACCGGACTCTTCACCGGTCAGGCTTTCAAACACTGCAAGACCGCAGAAAGGAACGTAGTACTGGCAATAGCCGCCTTCTTGGACCACGACTAGATTTCCTTCAGAAAGGCTGTCTGCAGCAGCTGCAAGAGCCTGAGTCATGTTGTAGTAACCCGAGGTTGTTACCATCATGCGGCCTAGAGGGTCCATCATCGCGGCATCGTAGCCTGTACTAAGGATGATTAATTCTGGCTTGAATTCCTCGAGCGCTGGAATGACGATCTCATTAAGCGCGGTTTCATACACTAGGTCGCCACTTCCTGGAGGAAGGGGGATATTCAGGTTGAAATCCTTGCCTTTTCCGGAGCCTCGTTCTTCGACGAAACCACTGTCGACCGGGAAATTTCTATCTTGGTGGATGGATACTGTGAGAACACGGTTGTCTTCCCACCAGATGTCTTGGGTTCCGTTGCCATGGTGAACATCCCAATCTACGATTGCGACTCTTTCTAGACCGCGTTCCTCGAGAGCAAAAGACGCTGCAGCCGACGCGTTATTGAAAAGGCAGAAGCCTAAGCCACGGTTCCTCTCAGCATGGTGTCCCGGAGGATTAATCAAGGCATACCCACGGTCAACCTCTCCGTCTAGTACAGCTCGAGTCATTTCAATTGCGCCGCCAGCTGAGAGCTTCGCAATGTCTGCGCCTCCTTGTCCGAACGGTGATCCTCCATCTCCACAATCGCCACCTTTCGGTAGTTGAGACTGTTGGAGCATCGACTCGATGTGTTCTTTGGAGTGAATTCTTTCGAGTTGCTCCTTCGTCGCCGGCTTTGCCGAAAGATTGGTGAGGTGTTTGCGGAGCTGCGAGGCCTGCACTAATTCGTTTAGGCGTCGCTTTGGTTCCGGCGAAGAGAAGTGGCGGTTCACGGGTTGTAGGCCAAGGGCTGGGTTCGCCGGCGCATTGCCACCCGTGCCTGTGTCGTGCCATCCGTAGAGCGTGTCCCAGAGATAACCCACAGAGACTTTATCTTGCTTTTTGGTTGACATTTACAATCCTTCCTTTCGGCTGTAGTGTTGCAGACCATAGTACTTGTCGAGTGTGATTTGAGAGACTGTTTTCGCCTTAATTGCGGGGAAGGTTAATTTCTCTAAGGTGCCATTATGCTTTTTAATATTGGCAGTGGAGTCCGTTGTTTTTGAACTGCTGTTAGAGGTATTGGCTAATGGTGGTATAGCCATTTTGAATCGAATAAAGCTAACGGCTGCCTACCCCTTTGTGAGGGTGAATTGGTTGCGAGTTAGTCTATCTATCGTGCGTAAATATTTGTATACATGCAGGCTATCTCATGGAAGTGAAAGCTTTTGCAATGTTTTACTGGCGATATTTGCGGCAATATTGGCTCGCGGGAAGGATTGTTGGATTGTAATTTGTTATAGGAATTAATCCAACCTCGATGGATGCGTTCATTCCGTTTACGGGTGGACTCGTATTGAGTTTGATGAAACAGGTTTTACTTCAATTGGGGCGTACGAAAACCAAAAGGGTGTTGGATTATCCGTCGATAATCCAACACCCTTTTAGTGATCTATTTCGGGCTACTTCTCCACGTAGTAGAGCTGCTTGTTAACGAACTCATCCATGCCAAGCGGGCCGAGCTCGCGGCCAAAGCCGGAGCGCTTCACGCCACCGAATGGCATTTCTTCGCCTTCGCCAGCGGGGGTGTTCACGTTAGCCATGCCGCACTCGAGACGGCGGGAGACAGCGGCGGCGCGTTCGGGGTCCTGGGAGAACACGGTGCCGCCGAGGCCGTACTGGGTGTTATTAGCCAAATCGAGGGCTTCTTCGTCGCTGCTTACCTTGTAAACGGTCGCGACTGGGCCGAAGAACTCCTCGTAGTAGATATCGGAGCCAACCGGGATATCGGTGATGACAGCAGGGGAGACGTAAGCGCCTTCCGCAGAGAGCTCGCCGCCTGCACGCAAGTTAGCACCGGCAGCAACGGCACGGTCCAGCTGGTCACGCAGCTTTTCGGCTGCCTCACGGGAGGACAGCGCAGAGTATGCGCCTTCAGGCTGGTTGTCCGGAGTGGACTTTACAGCAGCGTTGGCGAGGCGCTCGAGCTCAGCGACGAACTCGTCGTAGATGTCTTCCATGACAATCATGCGCTTGTTCGAGTTGCAGGCCTGGCCGGTGTTGTACATACGCGTGCCCCATGCCAGCTCCGCAGCTGCCTTGACGTCGTCAGTATCGAGCAGGACATACGGGTCAGAGCCGCCGAGCTCGAGAACAGCCTTCTTGAGGTTTTCGCCGGCCTGCGCGCCGATGATGGAGCCTGCGCGCTCAGAACCGGTAAGAGATACACCTTGGATGCGAGAGTCCGCGATGATGGTGGAAATCTGGTCGTGGGAAGCAAAGACGTTGTTGTACACGCCTTCAGGAACGCCAGCGTCATCCATGATCTTCTGAACGGCGAGGGCCGAGCGCGGACAGATTTCCGCATCCTTGAGAATGATGGTGTTGCCCAGCATCAGGTTGGGCGCCACGAAACGGGCGATCTGATAGTAGGGGAAATTCCACGGCATGATGCCGAGCAGTGGGCCGATAGGCAGGCGGCGGATGACTGCCGTGCCGTTGGAGGCAGTTGGGATCTCTTGGTCCTTGGTGAAGTCTGCGCCGTTATCGGCGTAGTACTTGATAATGGCGGAAGAGAACTCAGCTTCCTCGATGCCTTCGGAGTGGAACTTGCCCATCTCCTCGCCGGCGATCTGGGCTAGTTCTTCCTTGCGCTCCTCGAAGAGCTCGCTGACGCGGGTCATGATTTCTGCGCGCTCAGAGATGGGGCGTGCAGACCACTCTTTATAAGCCGCGGCAGATTTTGCCAGTGCTGCTTCGATCTCAGCGTCGGTAGCGGTATCGAAGGTTTCGACTACCTCATTGGTTACGGGGTTCTGTACGCGATAGGTGTTGGACATTGATTACTCCTTTTCTCGTGTGTAGTTAGACCAGCGGTTGCTGGTCGTCGTCGCGCGAGGAAATTCGCGTGAGGGTTTCGCCCTTGAAGAATCCTGGATGGGCAAAGCGAGTGAACAGCATGATGAATACGCCGAGCCCTAAGACAGCGACGCTCAAAATGAAGACCATGCCGATACCACCGATTTCAGACCCGGATCCGTAGGACGGATCCATGGAATCGAATGCAGTGATGAAGAACATCATGAGCAAGAATCCGCCGCCCACAGTGGGGAAGAGGAACTTGAACACGATGTTATGCATCGAGCTAAACAGTTCGGTTCGGAAGTACCAGATGCAGGCCACGGCCGTAATTCCATAGTAGAAACAGACCATGAGGCCCATCGTAGCGATGGTGTCCCATAGCGCGTTTTCCGAAATAAGGCGGGTTACCGCGTAGAACACGGCTGCTGCTGCAGCGGAAACAATGGTGGCCGTCGACGGTGTACGGAAGCGGGGGCTGATCTTTGCGAACACCGGCGGCAATGCGCGGTAGTAGCCCATGGCCAGCAAGGTGCGGGCGGGGCCCACCATCGTGGATTGCAGGGAGGCGAAGGAAGAGGACAGGACCGCGATATAGATCAGGATCGAGGCCTTACCCAAGACGGGCTCTGAAAGTGCCGCGAAAATCGATTCCTGGTTTTCTGGATTACCAGCGCCCAGGCCCGTGTCACCTGTGCCGGCCCAAGTGATGACTGCCAGCGCGGTGAGGATATACAGCGCGATGATGATGAGCACCGTGATCGTAGCTGCACGACCGGGCGTCTTTTCGGGGTTCTTTGTTTCCTCGTTCATCGTGAGGGTTACGTCCCATCCCCAGAACATGAAGATAGACAGTGAGATGCCCGCAGCAATGAGGGAAAAGCTACCGATGCCAACCGGGTTGAACCATTCGAGCGAAATCGGTGTGAAGTCGAATCCGCCGTTGTTATAGGCGTTGTGGATTGCGACGACGTCGAAAAGCACAATGGCAGCAATCTGAATCGCAACGAGTACATACTGCAGCTTTTGAGTTGAGTCGAGTCCGCGGTAAGAAATGTAGCCCGCGATAGCGATAAAGACGAAGGTAGTCGGGATATTAACCCACAGGTTCCGGGTCAGATCACTAATAGCCGGGTTATTGAAGAGCTGACCAAGAAGTAGGTAGAAGAAATCGACGGCCACCGCCGCCAGGTTTGATAGCACCAGAATCGTGGCGGTGATAAGCCCCCATCCTCCCATCCAGCCGGCCCACGGGCCGAAGGCCTTTGTAGCCCACGTGAAGGAAGTACCTGAATCAGGGACTGCGTTGTTGAGCTCGCGGTAGGCAAACGCTACAAGCAGCATGGGGATGAAGCCCAGCAACAGCACTGCCGGGACGTATTGACCCACAGCTGAAATCGTTGGGCCAATACCGGAGGTCAGCGTATAGGTAGGGGCGATGCAACTGACGCCAATGACGACTGCGCCAAGTAATCCGACGCGGCCCGTAGCTAGGCCTTTGTCCGACGCTGTCTCATTTACCGAGTGGGTGGTTGGCGTCGAAGGGGTCGTGGTGGTCATGTGTTGTCACCACCTTTCGATAGAAGATTGTTTTCTTCGCCGGCTTGCATGTAGCCGGCGGGCACAACAATCATGGGGACTGGGATCAAGCGGAGCATTCGAGACGCTGTTGAGCCTAAGAAGAGCCGTCCAGGAACGGCCATACGGGAGGAACCGACAACGGCGATTTCGCCGTCTTGCCAGCTCAACTTTTCTAGGGCTGTGCTGACGTCCTTGCCAGACGCCACCTCGGTGGTGGCGTGTCCGGCGTCAAGCATGTGTTGAGCGGAGTCAGCCAGTTTTCGGTTGGCATAAGCATTGAGCGCACTGGGCACGTCGGTTCCGAGCCCATGCATGTCAGACTCACCGCTTAGGACGAGCGAGACGAGGCGCAAGGGAATCTCACGGCGACGCGCACGATCAAGGCCGATCGCAATGACATCGGAGGTGCCACGGCGAGGGCCAAAGAAGGTCGTGACTCGAGTGATAGGGCCTGGGTAGGAGTATCCGCGCGGCGCGAGCGCGACAGGAACGGGGGCAGAGTGCAAGAGCGCATTGACCGCGGAACCCATCTGGAAACGTCCGAAGAGGCCGCCCTTCCGGGCACCAACGACGAGCAAGTCAGCACCAAGGGTCTCCGCAGTTTCGCAGAGCGCGGCAGCTTCGGAATCTCCCGTCACGATGCGTGCGGTTGCAGTGATTTCTTCAGGAACCTCCGCGAGAGCCTCCTCCAGCCATCCAGCGATTTGTTCCTCCACAATGGAGTCATAGCCACGGTCGTGCGGGTAAACGCCCGAGAAGGAGCTATGCGCGGGGGCTACCATAACGAGTTCGAGGTGCACGTTGCGCTCTTTTGCGAGAGCAATTCCTAAGCGCAACGCGTCTTTGCCGAAATCGGTAGCGACGTAGCCCACGAGGATGCAACCACTAGTGCTGCGGCGAGGGAAACTTGCGGGAGCCATGTTTAAGCCTTCGCTGCTTGCTCTGCGATAGCCAGTGCGGCGATCTCGCCCTGGCGTACTGCGCCGTCGACGTGCTGGTAACCTTCCGCAGCGATGTCGGAGCATGCGTAGTAGATGGGGCCGGTCGGCTGATTCTGGAGGTGCCCCCAGCGCGAGAGTCCACCGAGATCATAGGAGGTAGCGTAGGCACCACGCGTCCACTCTTCGGCTGCCATGTCAGACAAGTAGAAAGCGATGGGCTCTTTGGTCTTTGGGCCAAGGTAATCTGCCATGGCGTCGAGAATGCGTTCTTTGCGCTCTTCAGCCGGCAGGTGCCACATCTCCTCTGCATAAACGTCGGAGACAAAGCCCACGAGGGTGCCGTAGGTGTCTTCCTTATCTGCGGTCGATTCGGCAAAATTCTTGCCGTAATTGGTGTTGTCGTAAACCTCCTGAACGAGGCGACCGCCACCAAAGCCGGTGCCGGAGAGTCCTTCTTCGCGCCAGAACGGGGTGTCGTAGATGGCATGGACCTTGATAACCAGTCCCATGGAGATGTGCTGGTGCGCAATCTGCTGGTCGCGCGGCATCGGCGGGACGAAGGAGATGCGGTTGTACAGGTTTGGCGGAACAGCCAGAACGGCGAAACGGGCCTTTACAGTGACCTTCTCCGAAATGGCGGTAACGTTTCCAGCCTCGCCATTACCCGCGACACCATTGCGAACATCTGCCTTGATGTTGTTGAGTTCGTCCGCGGTAGATGCATCCGGCTCCGCCCAGTGAAGCTCGCGCACAGGAGTGCCGAGGTGGACATCGTCGCCCAAGCCCTTGGCAAGAGTTAAGGAAACGGACTGCATACCGCCGACGACGCGCTTATCCAGGATGAAGTCCTCATCGACAAGGTTGCTGAAGGAGCCTGCGGAGCAAGCCATGAGCACTGCTTGAAGAGTCGAGAACGTGTAGGAGGGCTTGGTCAGCATGCCGGACGCCACATAAATCGAAACGTTGTCGATGGCCTCAGTGTCGTCGGAAAGCTCCTCAAGCCAAGAGCGGAAAGAGATGGAGTCTAGCTCTTTGGCGCGCGGGTGGGACCAAGGGTTTGCGGGGTCCATTTCCGCTGCGAGTTCATCCATGATCTTGATGAGGCGGTCCATCTCAGCAATGGTCTTCTCATCGGCTGGGAATACAGTGCCTTCGTACTCGTGGCGGGTGCCATCAGGGGAGACGTAGATCGACTTGCCCTCGCGGTAGCGGGAGAAAGTTTCGAGGCCGAGTTCATCAACGAGCTCGATGAGGCGGGTCTGGTCGGGGGAGATCCACTGGCCTCCGAGCTCTACGAAGTGCTCGACTCCCTGTGCATCCTTGACCTTGCCGTTCCAGGTACGGCCGCCGACGCGCTCGCGAGCTTCGAGGACGGCTACGCTCAGGCCCTTCTTCTTTAGGGTATGTGCGGCCATGAGGCCAGCGGGGCCGGCGCCGATAACGACGACATCGCGCTCGATAACGGGATTGTCTGGATTGACGAGTGAAGTCATGAAGGTGTCTCCGTTCCTATGGGACGATGAAGGGGCAGGTGTGGCAAAATGAACATCATTCATTTTGTGTCTCGTATCACTGTACAGAAGGAACGTAACGTGAGACAAGGTTTTGAAGCTGGGAATTCACATCGGTCTAAAGGTCGTCCCCATAAAGCGCTGGTTACGCGCGAAAAAATCGCTAAGGCTGCGCTCACCATTGTGGGGGAAGAAGGATATGAAAAACTCACAATGGCGCGCATTGCCCGCCGTCTAAACGTGGGAACCAGCGCGTTGTACAACCACCTTTCGGGGAAAGATGACTTGCTCGCGCTGATCGAAGATGCAGTCATGGAGCAAGTGGAATGCAGTTCCTTGTATGCCGCATTGGAGGCCACCCCGACACTCTCACCCCGCGATGCACTCATACGTTGGGCAACGTCCTACCGCGATGTCTGTGCACGGCATGTTCCGCTCGTGCGGATTATTGCGTTGACACCTATTTCTGGAGCACCTCGTACGGTTGAAATGTACGAGGTGCTAGCCCGAGTTTTGAAGCTGACTGGTCTTCCAAGCTCGGCCATCATGCCACGCATCGTGGCGTTGGAATCTTTCATTTATGGCAGTGCTTACGACGTCCACGCCCCCGAAGACATCTTTGACCTTCCGGTGGATAGTGAGGCGCGCGCACCGGCACTGGCCGATGCGCGCGGCGCTTTTTCACCGGACGCCTCCATCGCAGACAGTCAGGATCAGAGGAATCCCTACGCCGACGAGCCGTTCCGCTTAGGCCTTGAAGCCCTCCTGTCAGATCTCCCCGACGAGAAGAATGGCTAGCCCCTCCAAGGCTCAATGCCCGCGCGTCGCCAGGCCTCCAAGAACTGGGTGGTCTCGGCCTCATCGGTGATGGACACGCGCACGCCTTCGTCGAGGTAGCGGCGGATGACCACGCCCTCATCGAGCATCTTCGTCTCTACCTCCGAGGCATCCGCACGCGGCAGCCAGACGAAGTTGCCGTAGGACTTCTCAGCACCCAGCTCCGCGCAGACGCGGTCGCGCTGTGCTTTGGTGATCTCGACGGCGTCGGCAAGCTCGTCGTGGCGCTTGAGCACCTCCACGGCGGCGGTTTCCGCCATGGCAGTCACCGTCAGCGGCAGGGAGAGCAGACGCAGAGCATTGATGATCTCTTCGCCTGCCACCGCGTAACCCACGCGCATGCCGGCCAAACCCCACGCCTTGGAGAAGGTGCGCACGCCGAGCAGGTTGGGATAGCGCTGGTATTCCTCTACTGAATCCGGGGTATCGGGGGCGTCGTTGTATTCCCAATAGGCTTCATCCAACAGCACGACGACATCCTTGGGCACCCGGTCCATGAAGGCGCGGAATTCACCGCGGGTAATCACGGTGCCCGTCGGGTTATTGGGGTTGCACAGGATGATGAGCTTGGTCTTCTCCGTTAGCGCCTCGAGTACTGCTTCCAGATCGACGCGGTAATCCTCCGTGAGTGGGACCAGAACCGGCTCCGCGCCGGCCATGCGCACGTACAGGGGATAGGCCTCAAAGCTGCGCCAGGGCACGATGACCTCATCACCCGTCTGACAAGAAGCCAAGATGGTGGCCTGCAGGATGGGTGTGGAACCCGCCGAGACGAAGATATTATCCGCCGGAATTCCCAGGTAATTGCACAAGGCGTTGGTGAGCTCTAGGCTGCCGGGCTGTTGGTAGCGGTTGGTGGTGCGGGCGGCGTCGGCAACCGCGGCGATGATGTCCTCAGCGGGCGGGAAGGGGACCTCATTGGATGAGAGCTTGAGCGCGTTGGGGAAGTCCTTGCCCACCTTGTATTCGGGGAAGCTCGAGAGATCATTGCGAAGCATAATCACGTCCTTTCTAAATCATGTCCCAGATGGTCACGGCCATAATCAGCAGGCCCATGCCGAAGACGAAGTAGTTCCACGGGTCATTGCGGAAGTGCTTGTACACGTCCAGCTTCTTGAACATGTACACCGGAACCAGGTAGACGATGAACGCCACGAAGACGCCGGAGACCACGGAAATCATCGAAATAATGGAGGGGTTAAAGATGGCAACCAGCGTGGTGCACACGAAGACGATGACGTAGATGATGTTGAGCAGCGTGCGGTGCGAGACCTTCTCCGCCAGCTGTGGAGCGGCGTTCTTCAGCAGGTACTCCGTGCCCTCTTCTGTGCCGAGCATGTGGCCGAAGTAGGAGGAGACGATGGCGCAGATGACCACGATGGGCGCCATGTAGGCCATGAATGGCGTGCCGGTGACGTTGGCGAAGTAGGAGAGCACCGGGATGTTTTGCTCGAGGGCCTCATTCATGCCGTCGGCGCCGAGCGCGAGGACGCAGGACCAGACGAAGAACATGGTGAAGACGACGAGCAGGATGGCGGTGTAGAACTCCGTGCGGGAGACGCGCTTTTCGGTCTTCTCGCCGTACTGCGGCTGCATGTCGAGGGCGAATTGCGACAGCGCTGCCATGTGGGAGAAGGAGAAGACCAGCACCGGTAGGATGAGGAAAATACCCTTGAAAATGCCGCCGTAGCCATCCGAGCCGTCGTCAAAGTGAAGGAAGCTCTCCAAGTCCCAACGCGGGATGAGGTAAATGGAGGTAACTGCCAGCGCAATAATCAGCGGGTACACCAGCACCTGGGCTAGCCAAATCATGGGCTTGCGGCCGATGGCGAAGGCGCCGGTCATGACGCCGACGCAGAGCATGGCCAGCAGCCACCGGTCGAGCGACGGCCCGCCCAGCTGGTTGACGATGAAGCTATCCACCGCGTTGGTGATGGAGACACCATAAATCAGGACGGTGGAAAAGACCGTGATCCAATACAGCACCGCGAAGACGATTCCTTGGCCCTTGCCCAGGTACTGCGAGACCAGCTCGAGGATGTCCTTGCCGTGGTCCTCTTTGGGGGCGCCCGCGACGATGCGCGCGTAGGTGCGGTGTGAAAAATACACCAGCGGGAAGATGAAGACCGTGGCGAAGACCAGCGGCCAGAACCCGAAACCACCGGCGTTGAGCGGTAGGAAGAGGATGCCGGCACCCACGGCGGTACCGAAGAGCGTAATGATCCACGATGCGGTGGAGGCGGCGGGGCGCTGCTTGGCGACGACCCCATCGCCCACAATGTGCTCGCCCTCCTTCAGCTCAGTGGTGGGTGGCGTGGTTGTTGGGGGAGTGTTGGTAGAGCTCATGATGAGCCTCCTTTAGTTGGTGGGCGGAATAGGCAGGGAATGCTCTTGGTCGGTGATGACGTTGATCAGTGCCGGTACCCCGTCGTTGGCGATGACGCGCAGGGCGCGTGCCACTGCCTCTGGTGCTTGCGCGTCATCGGTGACGAGCTCGCCGTGGGCACCGAAGCCGCGGGCAACCGCCGCGAAGTCCGGGTTCACCAGCTGCGTGCCGGAAACGCGATCGGGGAAGTGCTTCTTCTGGTGGTCGCGGATGGTTCCGAACTCGCCATTGGACATCACGATGATGAGGAAGGGCGCACCGTATTGCAGTGCCGTGGCCAACTCCTGGCCGTTCATGAGGTATTCGCCATCGCCAGCAATGGTGACCACGGTGCGCTCTGGGAATTGCAGCTTGGTGGCTACGGCGGCCGGGATGGAGTAGCCCATCGAGCCGTTGCGCACGCTGAATTGGGACGGGTAGACCGAGGAGCGCAGGAACTGTTGGGCCCAGATGCAGTGGTTGCCGGCGCCAAAGGTGTAGATGGAATCCTTGGGCAACTGCTCGTGGAGCGCTGCGAGGATGGCCTCCATGTGGGCGGTTCCTTCCTTGCCTGGGCGGTAGTCCGCGGGTTCGGGAAGGGTGGCGAAGTCGAGGTGGTTGGCGTGTGCGGAGTCGAACCACTCGCCGCGCTTGTCCTTGCCCTCGACGCAAAAGCGGTCCAGGGCGTTTGCGAAGGCCACAGGGCTTGCCACGATGTGTTCTAACAGCGCCACCGAGTGGCCGCGCAAGCTGGTATCGGGGTTGATAGCAATGTTTCCTGCCTGCGGTGATTGGCGCAAGGTATAGCCGTCGGTAGGAACATCACCGAGAACGGCACCAACTTCGATGACGAGGGAGGCGGCTTCCAACAGTTGCGCCGCGCGTGGGTCGCGGCCATAACCGAGCCAACCAGCGTTGGCGGGGGAGTCGAAAGGCACGCGGTCAGCGGCGCGGAAGTCTTGAATGATCGGGATACGGTGCTCTTCGGCGAAGCTAGTGATCTTCTCCGCGGTCTCTGGGGTCCAGCGTGGACCGCCGGCAAAAATGAGTGGACGTTCTGCGCGGCTCAGTTCGCGGGAGAGGAGGTCCAGGTGATCGTCGGAAAGCGCACCCTCCGCAACCGGGATGGGCGGGTGGATAGTGCCGGTGTACTCCTTGTGGAGAACATCCTCCGGAAGCCCCACGATGACGGGGCCGGGGCGGCCCTGCTGGGCTTGGAAGAAGGCTTCGGCTACGACGCGGGAGGCGCGCTCCGGATCGTCGAGGACGAAGATCTGCTTGGTTTGGGTGCCGAACCAGGCTTTGGGGGCCCTTCCGGTTTTAGAGTGCGTTGATTTT
>NZ_KV806814.1:0-293 GCF_001811845.1 Corynebacterium sp. HMSC062E11 | reverse complement strand
CAAGAAATCCTTTCCGACAATGGCGATGCGTTCGCCACCTACCACCGTGGCTTTCTCTCTGCTACTGAAACCTGGCTCGCTAGTGAAGGTGTTCTTGCTATTGCTGGTTTCGCCCCGACAACCCAGGGAAAAGACGAGCGCTCTCACCGCACGTTGACCCAGTTCCTCGATGCACGCCACCCAGTCAGCCTTGCTGAGGTCAACACATATCTGGCTGAATACCGCCAGGTTTACAACGAGCGACGACGGCACCAATCACTGCTTATCGGCAAAATGCACATCACCCCACGCCA
>NZ_KV806813.1:0-218 GCF_001811845.1 Corynebacterium sp. HMSC062E11 | reverse complement strand
TTGAAGGACCCATCGACACCTGGCGGCTAGAGCGTGGAGCAAACTTCAAACAACGCCTTACCCTGCATGCTGAATTCCACACCTGTTCAAGACCAGGCTGTAACAAGCCGGCTGATTACTGCCAAGTCCATCACCTCATCCCCTGGCAGGCAGGCGGCTACACCAACATCAAGAACCTGACCTTCCTGTGCGCCTACCACAACGGGATCAATGATGAT
>NZ_KV806811.1:0-211 GCF_001811845.1 Corynebacterium sp. HMSC062E11 | reverse complement strand
TTCTTAATCGGATTCTTCGGGGCAGTCGAATCCGGCACAATACCTGCGCGCCCCTTCTGCGCTATCCGGTGTTTGATGTTGTGGTACGTCTGCCGCGAGATCCCTAATTCTTTGCAAAACTGTGTGACCGTCTTGCCGTCACGAACGGGATCGAAATCTGCGACCTTTCTACGCTTATGCAATGGAATAGCCATCCGGCTATTCCACCGCC
>NZ_KV806810.1:0-26016 GCF_001811845.1 Corynebacterium sp. HMSC062E11 | reverse complement strand
ACTCCGTGTCCAAAAAGTCCCTAGACATCACAAACTTAGTCGGCATCCTTGAAGCGCTTGACCAGGACGATGTGCCCGCTTCTCTCGCTCACCGGCTCAAAGCCAAGGTGCAGGTAAAGGCGGTGGGCGCGGTCATTATCTTTAGCCACCGACAGCGAGATGCCTGGGGCGCCCATCTCGCGGGCGAGTTCGGTGGCGGCGTCGATAAGCATGGTGCCCACTCCTTGGCTGCGGAAGCGAGGTTCCACAGCTAGAGCAAGTTCCGGGATGCCTTCAATAACGTGGCCGAAACCATGGCGCTGCGCCGTTCCCCAGTTCAGCCACACGCCACCGGCAGGGACGTGGCCCTCCCAGGCGATGAAACCTCCGCGGGAAGGCTCCCAACCGCCGAGGTAATAATCAAAACCTTCCTCGAAGCCCGCGGGGAGTTCCTTGTGCTCATCGCCGAAGGTATCGGCAAGAAAGTTAATACGGGCGAGGTAGGTGCGGTCAGCTTCGGTGAGGGAAAGAAGATGCATAGTTTCCATGGTAGGACGCGGCGTGCACCACCTATGAGCCGTGCTCCCATTGGGAATAGGCCGAGGCATAGCGCCCGCCGAGGTCCATCAGCTCGGCGTGGGTGCCATCCTCAACGATCTGACCCTGTTCCATCACGATGATGCGGTCGGCCTCGCGGGCCTGGTCTAGGCGGTGGGCAACGACGAGCGCGGTGCGCCCCTTGGTGACTGCCTTGGCGGCGCTTTCGAGTACCTTGGCGTGCTCGGAGCCGGCTTCGGAGGTGGCCTCATCCATGATGAGCACCGGCGGCTGGCGCAGGATCATGCGGGCCAGGGAAAGCTGTTGCTCGGCTTCAGCGCCAATTTCCTCGTTGCCCGCACCAATGAGCGTATCGAGGCCCTGGGGCAGCCACCGCGAATGTTTATCCAAGCCCACGGTGTTGAGCGCATGCCACAGCTCCTCATCGCTGGCGTCAGGTTTGGCCAGGAGCAGGTCCTCGCGCAAGGTGCCGGAGAAGAGATGGACTTCTTGGGTAATGAGCGCGACGTGCTCTGTAATCCACGTATTGGGCACTGAGGCGGTATCGATGCCATCGAGGCTGATGTTCCCCGCCGATGGGTACTGCAGGCCCGCCACGAGGGCGGCGAGCGTGGATTTACCCGCACCGGAGGTACCCACCAGGGCGGTAGTGGTGCCGGCGGTGAGGGTCAGGGAGACGTCGTCAAGCACGCGTGCCCCGCCGGGGTAGGCGTAGGAAAGGTGGTCGATGGTGATGGTGGGGGCGTCGTGTAGCCGGGGAGTGTCCTTGAGCTCCTTCGTACCAGCGCTGCTCTCCAGGGTGGCAAGGGCCACCGCGCGGCCGAGAGACGTCACGGAATGCTGGATTTCGCCGGCGAAGAAGAGGATGTTGAACACGTGGATCTCCAACCGCATGATCAGCAGCACGGCGGCGGTGGCCTCGCCAGGTGTCAACCATTCCCACATCACCATCGGCACGGACATGAGGACCGATCCCAAGAGCAACACCGCGAAGGCCAGGGCGCCTTGGCCCAGGATGCGGTTGATGAGCGGCACCTTGTCGCCCCAGGCCTGTACCGTGTCCCAGGAATAGCGCTCCATGCGTGCATGCGCCCAGTCTTTCAGGGAGAACTGGCGGAGGGTCTCCAGGGCGCGAATGGTGTCCAGCAGCACGTTGTTGCGGTAGGCCTCCACCGAGGACACCTCGTTGGCCACGGCGGGGATATCCCGCATGGTGCCGCGGATGAAGGGGTAGAGCAGACAACTCACCGCTATGAAGAGCAGCGCATAAGCGGGGTGGATGAAGATCATCATGAGCGCGGTCAGCGGCAGCATGAAGAGCGTGAGCACGAGGCGGTCACCCATCATGGAGATGGTCATGACGACGGTGTCGATGTCCTTGGACAGGCGCGTGATGATGTTGCCGGTGCCCAATTCCATGACGGCGGGCACGGGGGCGCCGAGGGCGGAATCCAGCGCTGAGGTGCGCAGATCTACCGAGAGACGGCGGGTAGTGGAGGTAACCAACAAGCGGCCCACTGTGCGGCCGGTGACCTCCACGAGGAAGCCCACCGCGATAACAACGAGCGCGCCCACCATGGCTGCGCGCCCCGTGCCAAGGATGGGGATCTCCACGCCCTGGATGATGTCCACGACGCGGCCAAGCACCTGGGAGACCAGGTTCATCATGATGACCGTAACGGTAAACAGTCCGAAGAAAAGGGCGATGCCAAGCCGACTGGGCGCACTGGGCAGGGTCTTCAGAAAACGGAGACACTCCCGCGGGGAGGCAGGTGCAAGGGCATCCGCGCGATCCTGCTGGCTCATAGCTCCACCACCTCATCGGCGTTGGCGGCCCACGTGGAGGCGGATGTAATGATCACGGTGGTCTTGCCGGCGCGCAGTTCACGCACGCGCTTGGCGACGTCCGCCAGGGTCAACGAATCCAGTCCCGTCGTGGGGTTGTCCAGCACGAGGACATCGGGGTCGAGGGCGAGCGCGCGGGCAAGCGCGACGCGCTGGCGCTGGCCGCCGGAGAGGTTGAGGCCGGCCTCACCGATGGGCGCGGTGGGTAGCTCGCCGTTGGGACCAAGCCCACCGAGGCGGATAACAATATCCTCGCAGGCGGAGGCGTGGAGGGCGTCGTGAAGCTGCGTAGCGCTAGCACTTCGCAGCGGATCGACGTTGTCCTGCAGGGTGCCCTCCAACACGGAGATGCGGTGTGGCGGGCACAAGGCGCCGTGCTCATGGAGGTAGCGCACCCAAGAGTCCACGGTGCTGCGCCCCTTTGTGCTGATAGGCATCCACACGTGCAAGCCGGGGGAGAGGTTAATCGGCGTGCCGGCGGCCTCGGTGGTGTTGGAAGAAAGCTGGCCGAGCAGCTCGCCGACGCGCTCCACGGAAGCACGCGCCCGCGCCCAGTTCTCCGTGAGCAGGCCGAGAGACACACCCAGCGCGGTGAGCGCGGGCGGGACGAGCATGGTGATCGCCATCATCCCGCCGGGGGCGATGCGGCCCTCGAAGGTTTCCCAGGAGGTCCAGGCAAGAATGCCCACGGCAAAGGACGCGGGAACCATCTGGCGCAGCCAGGCCATGAGGGAGGACAGCTTGGCCTCGCGGAGCATGGCGCCCAAGGAGTCCTGGGCGGCGTTGGAAAAACGTTGGCGCGCGATGTCCTTGGCGCCGAGGCCTTTGATCACCCGGGAGCCTTGAGCAAAGTCCGTGGCGAGTGAAAGCGCGGTGTTCTCCAACTGGCGGCGGCGCGCGGCGATCCTTGTCAGTGGCTTCGTGGTGGCCCAGGAGGCCAGCGCGGTGGCGAGTGCACCGACCAGCAGCACAGCTGAGACCTGCCAGGAAATCGGGGCCAGGCTGACCACCGCGCCCAAGAGGTAGCCCACCATGACCAGCGGGAAGTTGAGGATCTGCTTGAGCTGACCGATGTAGTGCGAATCCTCATCCATCGTGTTGAGCAGCCGGCCGGGGCTAATGCCTGCGGTGGAAGCGCCCAGCAACTTATCCAGAAGGTTCAGGCGCAGCGTATGGGTGGTGCGTGCTTGGGACAAGTCTGTGAAAGCATCCGCCGTGGCCTCGCAGATATAGGCGATGAAGAGGAGGATCGCCGTGGCCGCAAGCGGCAGCGCTACGGTGCGCCAGGAGGGCTCGGAGAAGGCATACTGCGTGGTCTGGCCGATGATGACGGAGACCAACGCGCCCAGCGGCGCGTTGATGAGGGTGGCAACGAAGATGCCGATAACGCCGGTGCGCTGGGCGCCGAGCAGATGCCACGTTGCTTTAGCTGGGCGGGAGAAGTTGGTGGTCTCGGTGAGGGAAACCTCGCCGGTAGGTGGCTCATCGGGGAGATACCACGACCACGTCCGCATGCGTGGATAGTGAGTCATAAAGACTCATCCTATAGCGCAAAAGGATGGATGAGTGATTCAGATTACGATCGGTGACTCACTGTGGGGAATTAAGCCAAGTGGTAATTTTCCACGTCATAACCGTTGAACTCGCGGTCGACTCCATAATCATCGACGGAGTTAAACTGCGTGCCGTTTTCAATGGCAAAGCGCAGGTTATCCACGCGGGTGGACGGATCGCCGCTCACGGCACCTGCGGGGAAATAAAAGGTCTCCCCGCTCTTGAGCTTGACTACGAGCGACTCAAAGCTCATGCCTGATCTCCTTGCCTGCTGTTGATAGGGCTTCCCGCGCAAAACAGCGCGCGGGCACCGATCTATGAGGATCGATGCCGATTAGCCTTCAATTCAAGCAGGTCGGGCGCGCGGGGGCAACGCAGTGAGATCAAGGCAACGAAATGCGCACCCCCAAGGATGGGGGGGTTAGTTCTCGTCCTCGGTCTGGAGGCGGTGCTTGCCCTCGGACTCGTGATCATCGGTGATGCGGGAGGTGTCGGCATCCTTCTTGTCGGCGTTGCTGACCTCGATCTCGGTCTCGACGGCGTCCTGGATGGCGGTTTCTTCCTCGCGGTGCTTGGCCAGCTGCTCATCCAGCGAGCCCAGCAGCTCTTCATCGCGCTCGACGACGCCCTCCTCAGCCAGGTCGGACTCTTTCTTGGCGTCATCCTCGGTGGTGGAGGTGTAGACCAAGGTGGAACCCTGCGGTGCGGACGGGGAAGAGAAGTCCTCAACGCGCGGCGGGACGGCAGATTCCTTTTCCTTCTTCTGGGTGAAGAAGTAGTAGATGCCACCGCCGATAGCAGCGATGGTGGCAACCAGCGCGGAGATCAGCCAGATCTTCGAGCCCTTCTTCTTATCCTTGCCGCTGATGCGGCGGGCCTTCTTCTGCAGCTGGGCGCTTTGCTTCTGCGCCTTCTTCTCAGCCTTGGAAGCCTTCTTCTTGGCCTGCTTGCGGGCCTTGGTGGCCTTCTTTTCTGCCTGCTTCTGGGTCTTCTTCCACTGCTTGGAGGCCTTATCCTGGGCCTCTGATGCAGCCTCAGAGAGCTTCTCGGTTGCTTCCTCGCTGCGCTCCTTGAGCTGTTCGAGGGTGCGCTCGAGGCGGGCATGCGCGGCCTTAGTCACGGCACCGGCTTCGCGGCGGGCCTCCGGGAACCACTCGCCATCGCGCTCTTCCATGCGGGCAGCCGCAGTTTCCAACACGGAGTAGGCCTCACGGGCCTTCTCATCGCGGCGTTCCTTGAGGCGCTCTACCAGGGCGGAGGTGGCGCTAATGGCTGTGGACAGTGCGGTGGGGTTCATCGGGAGAAATGCTCCTTTACGTCGATGCTGAGGTAATTGCTCTGTGGGTAATAGTTTATGGAGTGATTGTCGGCACCGGACGGGACACTGCACATGAGTGTCCGCGTTGGTGCTGGTTACTCCCTTTCAGCGTAGTGGCGGCAGCCACGTCCTGCCACCAGGGGCCACAGGTAGCGAGCGGTATGACGTAAATAGACAGCTTTGTACGGAATAGTGGCCTTTTTATTCAGCACTGGTTTGGGCAACGGTGCAGCTGGCTGGGTTGGAAAGGTATGACCATTGTCTAAATGCTTTCGCTCAAAATGGACAGCTTGGTACGTTTTTCACCAACAGCACAGATGACCGACCACGATGACCTGCAGAGGAGGTGAGCATGTCCCCGCGACTCTCCGCATCCGCACCACTAGACCAAATCAGCGAAGATACGCCTAAGCGCCCCCAGCGCACCGCTCTCTCCTTCGAGGTGATCCCACCGCGCCACGATGCGGACGCCAAAAAGATTGACCGTTTGCTCGACACGCTTGCCGCATATAACCCCGATTACATCGCCGTCACCAGCTCCCAGCGCTCCGGGTGGCTGGAGGGAACCGCGGCCTTCATTGAGAAGATTTCGCGCGATACCGCGATGCGTCCCCTGGCGCACCTGGCCTGCACCGCCGGCACGGAGGAAGAGCTTGTTGGCTGGATCGACACGCTGGTCGACGCCGGCGTTCGCGGCCTCCTCGCGCTTCGGGGCGATCTGCCGGAGGGTGGCATGCCCGAAGGCCACCTGCCGCACGCCGACTCCCTCGTCCGGCTCATCCGCCGCTGGGAATCCGCCCGCGTGGCGCGCTTGGCCGCTGGGCGCTTGGCCGTGGGCGTGGCTTGCTACCCCAACGGTCACGCCGAGTCCGCCACGGCGGACGAGGACATCGACGTTCTCCTGGCCAAGCAACGCCTCGGCGCTGACTTCGCCATCACCCAGCTCTTCTTTGACGCGGAGGATTACGTCCGCTTCGCCCAACGCGCCCGGCTGGCGGGCGTGCGCATTCCGCTCATCCCCGGGATCATGCCGATGACTAGCCGTGCTCGGGTGGAGCGAATGTGCCAGCTGTCCGGGCTGGACGGGCCACCGCACGTGCTCGATCAGCTCGCGGCAGCGACCTCCCCCGAGGAAGAGAAAGAAATCGGGATGCAGCTTACGGCCTCCCTGGCGAAATCGGTGATGAACGCCGGCGCCGACGGACTGCACATCTACACGCATAACAATCCAGACATTACGACTGACCTGCTACATCGAATTGGAGTTACCCCATGACCGCACCATTTCCCAAGGCAACGATTGAGGGCTATCCCCGCGTAGGTGCCCATCGTGAGCTTAAGCGCGCGCTGGAGTCCTACTGGTCCGGCAAGATCGACGCCGAGACCTTCGAGTCCGCCGCGCACTCCCTGCGCCTCGATACCTACGCCCGCCTCAAGGAGCTGGGGCTCACTGAGGATTACGCCATCCCGGCAGACGTCGCCTACTACGATCACGTCCTGGAAACCGCGCTGACCGTGGGCGCTGCCCAGGGCGAGAGCCTCGATGACGAGTTCACCCTGGCTCGCGGTAACAAGGACACCGCGCCGCTGGAGATGACCAAGTGGTTCGACACCAACTACCACTACATTGTTCCTGAAATCAGCGATGACCAGACCTTTAGTGCCCGCCCGCAGCGCGTGTTGAAGATCGTCGAGGAGGCTCGCGCCGCCGGCCACACCGTGCGCCCGGTCCTCGTCGGCCCCGTGACCCTGCTGGCCCTGTCCAAGCAGGCTGAGGGCGCCATCAAGCAGCCGCTCGACCGCCTCGATGAGCTCGTGGACTCCTACCTCACCGTGCTGGAGCAGCTTGCCGACGCCAACGTGGAGTGGCTCCAGCTCGTTGAGCCGGCCCTGGTCGCTGACCTCGCCGCGGCTGACGACGCCACCCTCGCCGCCGCGCTCAAGAGCGCCTATGGCCGCATCCTTAGCGCGGAGAAGCGCCCGCAGGTCTACCTGACCACACCCTATGGTTCCCTCAATGCTGGCCTTGACGTCATCGCTGAGCTCAAGCCGGAAGCGGTCCAGGTGGATCTCTCGGTGGGAACCTTGGCGCTGGACAATTCCTACCTCGAGCGGGTCGCCAAGCTTGCCGGCGCCACCCACCTCGCCGCCGGCCTTGTCGACGGCCGCAACGTCTGGGCCGCTAACCTGCGCGACCTGCGCGAAAAGCTCGAGACCCTGGGCGAAGGCGTCACCGTAACCACCTCCGTCTCCCTGCAGCACGTCCCGCACACCGTCGAGGCGGAGACCTCCCTGCCGGTCGACGTTGCCACCTGGTTCGCCTTCGCCGACGAGAAGGTCCGCGAGGTCGTGGCATTCGCCGCCGGCCCGCTCGACGCCCCGGAGGCTTATGCGCAGGCCGACCGCGCCGTGCGCACCCGCGCCGAGTCCTCCCGCATCCACAACCAGGCCGTGCAGGAGCGCACCGCGCAGCTGCCGGAGGGCCAGGTCCAGCGCCAGCCGGAGTTCGCGGAGCGCAACAAGGCACAGGAGGCCCTCGGCCTGCCGCAGCTGCCGACCACCACCATCGGTTCCTTCCCGCAGACCTCTGAGATCCGCGCTGCCCGCGCCGCGCACCGCAAGGGCGAGCTCTCCGACGCCGACTACACCGAGGCCCTGCGCAACGAGGTGAAGTCCGTCATCGAGCTGCAGGAGCGCTTGGGCCTCGACGTCCTGGTCCACGGCGAGCCGGAGCGCAACGACATGGTGCAGTACTTCGCCGAGCTTCTCGACGGCTTCGTCGTCACCGAGAACGGTTGGGTTCAGTCCTACGGCTCCCGCTGCACCCGTCCGCCAATCGTGGTTGGTGACATCTCCCGCCCGAAGGCCATGACCACCGAGTGGGCGAAGTTCGCGCAGTCCCTGTCCGAGAAGCACGTCAAGGGCATGCTCACCGGCCCGGTGACCATCTTGGCCTGGTCCTTCGTGCGCGATGACGTCCACCAGTCCGTCTCCGCCGACCAGCTCGGCGTGGCACTGGCCGACGAAGTCCGTGACCTCGAAGAGGCCGGCATCGACATCATCCAGATCGATGAGCCCGCCCTGCGTGAGCTGTTGCCGCTGCGCGAGAAGGACCGCATGGCTTACCTCGACTGGGCCGTGCGCTCCTTCCGAGTGGTTTCCTTGCAGGCCAAGCCGACCACCCAGATCCACACGCACCTCTGCTACTCGGAGTTCGGCCAAATCATCGACGCCGTCGCCGGCCTCGACGCCGACGTCACCTCCATCGAGGCCGCCCGCTCCCGCATGGAGCTGCTGGAAGACATCGATGAGAAGTTCCACTCCGAGATCGGCCCCGGCATCTATGACATCCACTCGCCGCGCATCCCGTCCGTGGCGGAGATGGCCGAGCTCATCCGCGCGGCGCTCAAGAACGTGCCGGTCGAACGCCTGTGGGTCAACCCGGACTGCGGCCTGAAGACCCGCGGCTACGAAGAGACCGAGGCCTCCCTGCGCAACTTGGTCCTCGCCCGCGACGAGGTCCGCTCTAGCCTGTAGGGGTTTAAAACTCTGGATTTAAACCGTCCATCGCCGTCAGCTCGCTGAGCGCGGCGATGTCTCCGTTTCCGGACCTATCGAAGTGCAGTGCCTTGAGCCCCGCTGCACGTGCACCCTCAACGTCATTAGCCACCGAATCACCAATCATGAGCGTGGAGCCAGGCTCTACCTCTAGGCGCCGACAAGCCTCGAGGTAGGCCTCTCGGTGCGGTTTTGGCTTAGCCATTTCCACGGTGGGAAAGAGCTCGACGTCTGGCAGGTCGAGCCCGCCCGCCCGTAGTTTTGCCTCCTGCATGTCCCGCGCACCGTTCGTCAGAATGCCGACCTTGAGGCCCAGGGATAGGACGTGCTGGAGGGCGGGGAGGGCGTCGCCAAGCGCCTGCCAGTGCTTTTCATACGCGGCCAAATACTTGGCATATTCCGCCAGCGCCTCCTGCTCCGTCATCTCCGGGCGGCCCAAGAATTCGCGGCAGCGCTCCACGCGCTGGCCCTGGTGGGTGACCTCGCCGCGCTCGTAGGCGGCGAACCACTTGCGCTCCATCTCCGCGAAGCGCTCATGGTGCCCGCCCGGCAGCCACTCCTCGACGGCCGCATGCATCGCGGCGGTGTGGTCCATGAGGGTGTCATCGAGATCGAAGAGAACGGCGCGAATCATGCTTGCAACCCTACGCAGATCGCTGACAGCGTCGCGGCGGAACAACGAAATGGTGGAAATTTCCATACAATGGCTGGCATGACTCAGAAGACCGCAACTGCAACGATGCACACCAACTACGGTGACATTGTTATCGACCTGTTCGGTAACCACGCACCGGTAACCGTTGAGAACTTCATCGGCCTGGCTAAGGGCGAGAAGGACTACACCACCCAGAACGCCAAGGGCGAGCAGTCCGGCCCGTTCTACGATGGCGCTATTTTCCACCGCGTCATCGACCAGTTCATGATCCAGGGCGGCGACCCGACCGGCACCGGCCGTGGCGGCCCCGGCTACCAGTTCCAGGATGAGTTCCACCCGGAGCTGCAGTTTGACCGCCCGTTCCTGCTGGCCATGGCGAATGCCGGCCCGGGCACCAACGGCTCCCAATTCTTCATCACCGTGGCGCCGACCCCGCACCTGAACAACCACCACACCATCTTCGGTGAGGTCACCGACGCGGCTTCCCAGGAAGTCGTGTCCAAGATTGCGAAGGTCTCCACCGACCGCATGGACCGTCCGGCTGAGGACGTTGTCATCGAGTCCATCGAGATCGCCTAAGCGTTCTTAGCTTTTCATCTGAGCCCGCTGCCACGTGATGTGGTGGCGGGCTCGTTGTTTTAGGAGTCCGTGTGAAGAACTATCTGAAATCAGCGCCAGTCACCATGGTGCTCATGGTGCTGTGCATTGGGGCATGGTTGGTCACGGCCATCCAGGCCAAGACCCTCTCGACGCCCTACTATCGCAGCTTGCTGGCCCAAGACTGGACGCTGTGGGGCCCTGAAGTGTCCGAGCACCCCACAACTGTCATTACCGCGGGCTTTATGCATCTCGACGCCGGGCACCTCTTGGTCAACATGGTGATGCTGTTCTTTGTGGGTAGGGAAGTAGAACGCGCCCTGGGCAGCGCGCTGTACGTGGCGGCCTATCTCATCTCCATTGTTGGCTCTTCCGCCGCAGTGCTGTGGATGGATTTCGGCACACCCACGGTGGGCGCCTCCGGTGCCCTCTTTGCGCTCATGGGACTACTCATCGGCGTGTACCGCAGTCGCGGTTTAGACCTGCGCGCGCCCATCGTCTTGGTCGTAGCAAACGTTGTCTACAGCTTTGTGGCGGAGAACGTCTCCGTGTGGGGGCACTTGGGCGGTTTGCTCACAGGACTGCTGTTGGCGCCATTCCTCTTTCGCCAACGTGCGTGGCTGCGTTGGCTGGGGATATGGCTTATCGGGGTGATAGCTGCTGTTGCAGCGGCGCTGCGAGCTGGGCTTTGGGGATAACTCGGGCGTGTTATCCACCAAAACCTCTGTGCGAAAGAATTCCACATAAGTTATCCACATTGTGGATAACTACATTTTTGTAATTTACCGAACGTGTGGGCCAAGATAACCGCAGATCAGCAGCGTATTAGATTGTGTTCGAAGTTTTTGTGCGAGCTGTGGGAAGCGTGAAAACACTTATCCACAGGGTGTGGAGAAAGACTGTGGAATTCGTTCTCCACAGAGTTATCCCCACCCTGTGGATAACTTTGTACCCAAGGTGTTAACAGTGCTCCGGCTGCGAGGTGGTGTTGGGAACTGCGCCCCCTCGTTAGCTCACCACTCCTGCGCGAAAGGCCCAGATCACGAGCTGTACTCGCGAACTAGCTCCAACTTTGGCCATCGCAGATGACAAATGAGTCTTGACCGTAGAGGGCTCCAAATACAGCTCGCGCCCGATTTCGATGTTGGTCAATCCTTTGCCCAGGGCCCGTACGCACTCGAGTTCGCGCGGCGTGAGTAGGGCTGAATCTACCGTGGCCCGCGCTTTCCGCCGACCAAATTCCGCAATCACCCTTTTAGTAACCGCAGCGTCGACCATGCCTTCACCTGAGGCCGCGTGTTTGACTCCTTGGATGAGGTCGGTCATTGGGGAGTCTTTCAGCATGACGCCACAGGCACCGGCTTCGAGGGCACCAAAGACGTATTCGTCCAGGTCAAAGGTGGTGATAATGATGACAGCTGGGGGATTGTCTTGCTTGTTAATCTCCGTGGTTGCGTAGATCCCGTCCCCGTCAGGCATGCGGATATCGAGGCACACCACATCAATGTCGCGAGCCTTTGCAGCTGCTATCGCCTCATTCCCGGAAGCTGCCTCAGCCACAACTTTGATCTCACCGGTGGCCTCGAAGATTGCCTTTAATCCCTGTCTGATCAGAGGTTGGTCATCAACTAACAAGACTCGAATCATGGCTTCCTCCAGGTAATGAGCACCAGCCAACCATCTTCGGTAGGTTCATTGAAAGCGGTTGCACCGACAGCTCGGGCGCGCTCTTGGATGCTGATGGTGCCACGGCCCGTGGGGCTATGTGTGAAAGTGCCGCGGGTGATTATCCGCAGTTCATCATCGCTCAGCATGACATCAACAGGCGCGCCTGTTGCATGCTTGCGGGCATTTGTCAGAGCTTCTTGGGTGATTCGATAAGCCGCGATCAACTCGCCCTCCGACAAGTGGGAGGTGTCCGAAAACGTTACTGCCTGCCCTAGAGCGCGAACCTCCGAAATTAGCGCAGACAGATTTGTCGGCTGAGGGATGCGGTGTATTTCGGCATCGGAAACCGAAAGCTTGCTAACGGTCGCGCGGACATCCTGGAGTGCCTTCGTCGTCGACGAGGTCACGTGTTGGAGATGCTCTTTGGCAGCGGTGGGGTTGACATCGATGCATGCCTGTGCGGCTTGAGCTTGGATGGCGATGGCTGAGAGGTGATGGGCGGTGGTGTCGTGAAGCTCTCGCGCAATGCGGGCGCGTTCCTCGACAATGGCGTTTTCCTCAGCGAGTTCTGCTTGGCGGGCGAGGGATGCGGTGAGCTCACGGCTATTGCGGACAGCGAGTCCAATAGCAAAGAACACTATGAGGGGGAGCAGCCAGCCCAAGGCTGTGAGCAGAGTAAAAAGTGGAGGCTCGATTCCTCCCAGCGGTGGCATGGCAATGGCGCGGAGGACGCCGACAATGAGACCCGAGATAATGAGGGAAATAGAGTCGCGAGTTTTTGACTTCGTGTGCAGCGCTAGCGAAAACGCGGCCACCGAGGCAGCGATACCGTTGTAGCCGAGGCTGTGGTCTGCGGTGACGAGACAGTAGAGGGACCACAAAAGCTCAGTAGCAGAAATCCCGAGTAGGACGCTTAAGGGAAATTTACGGCGCCAAAGCAGGAGGATGCCTTTGGCAATGATGGCAACAAGAATCAGCCAGAACTGCGCTGGAGACAATGCGGTATTGAAGGGGGTTGGTTCCATCGAGCTAGCCACTAGGAACCCAACGAGGTCAAGGGATAGAACGATGACAGCGAGAGCGATGTCTCTGGCTGAAAGGCGATTCATGAAGTCCATGTTAAAGATTTGCCCTGTAAAAGCGGGTGAGCCCAAGTCCCATGCTCACAACCGACCAGCCGGCAAGTACAGCAATACCTACCCATGGATTCATAGTCTGCGTTGCCCCCTGTCCACCAGCAATTGACACAGCAGAAGAAGGAAGCCAACTGTAAAGATACGGTTCCCACCCGGCCATGACGCCGATAGTTCCCAAGATCACTCCTGCCATCAACACTGCGACAATAACGCCGATGGCTGGACCGATCCTCCGTATGGCTAATACGACACCGATGATCGCGAGGGTCAGTAGTAGCACGGCCAAGCTGCCTCGCAGCCACACGACAGCGACATTAGAAGCAGAAGCAACCAGAGAAACATCATTCATCGGAGCCGCAACCAGTGCGATCAGTGAGTTAAGAACGCACGCTGCCACGCATACTAGGAGGACGGTACTAAGTACAGCCGCGATCAAAGAACGCACCCATTTCATACGCGAACCAGCGCCAACCACCTTCCACACCACTGCACCACTGGAAAATGGGTAGCTAGCTGCAGTGATTGTGAGTGCAACAATGGCGATGAGGAAGATTGAAATGCCTGTGGACTGGCCAGAACCTGTGATATCGAGGGCGGCCAATTGGAAACTGGACGTCGTGGGGTCGGAGCCGTCGATAAGCGCCTGCACCTGTTGGCCTGTTGGACTGTCACCGACTTGTGGCGGGTCAATTTTCAAAAGGAACGGAAGTGCCCACTGCAGGACAGCGCTGATGCCCGCCATCATAACTGCGAGTATCGCGACGATCAGCACGTTCGGGAGGTGACGAAGGGTATAAAGCTCGGATTTCATGTCTAGCCTTTCGTAGCGTGGGCGAAGTAGGCGGCTTCAAGGTCAGGGATTTCACTGAGAACGCCTGTGAATGTGGTGTGACCACGAGAAATGATGACTACGTCGTGGGCGACTGCGGCCGCTTCAGCCAGATGATGGGTTGCCATGATAATTGCCTTCCCACGGGAAGCTTCCGCACACAAGACTTCGCCCAGCCAACGAATGCCGTCAGGATCAAGACCAGAGGACGGCTCGTCCAAGATGATGATGTCGGGATCTTGTAACAGAGCTCCCGCTAGCGCTATACGCCGTTTCATGCCTAACGAGTAAGTTTTGAGCTGCCGGTCGCAGCGGTGCGACATATCGACAAGCTCTAAAACCTCTTGTACCCGATACTTATCGACGCCATATAGCCTCGCCATTGCGTGGAGATGCTGACGCCCGGTGAGACTGGTAACGAGGCCGCCATCGTCGAGGAGCAGCCCGATGGTGCCATTGATGTGCTTCGTTCCGGTGGCTTTCACCAAGCCGAGGGCAGCCCGGAGCGTGGTGGATTTGCCGGCGCCGTTTGGACCAAGCAAAGCGGTGATCCGTCCGGGCGATGCCGTGAGGTTCGCGCCGTGGACAACCTCATGTCCGGCGAAGGAGACGGTGATGTCTCGAGCAGTGAATACGGTGTTCATACCTCTGACGATATTGATCAGGGGCATGAGAAACATCGCCTAAGCAGGCAATCTTTTGCCTCCGCCATTTGGGGGAGAAGCCCGTTAACCGAGCAGAGTTGAGTCGGGCCTAAGAGCCAGCGCCGCCCAGAATCTTGGCCACCAGGTTCAGGCGCGTGCTGGCGCCGAAGATGGTGATGAGGCGTGAGACATGCTTCTTCACGGCGGACTCGGAATAGTGGGTGGCGGCAGCAATCTCAGAATTGGAGTTGCCGGCGAGGAGGAGTTTGAGGACGGCAATTTCGGCGTCGTGAAGCTCGTGGCTCTCAATAGCGGCGGCGACGGGATCGCGTGGGGTGGCGGGTTCCCCAATGTAGTCCACCAAACGGTGCATGGCGGCGGGTGCTACGACGGTGCCGCCCTCCACGGCGGCGCGGACCGCCTCGATGATGGAGCGTGGGCGCTGGTTCTTCAAGATATAGCCCGCGCCGCCCGCCCGCAGGATCTTCAGCATCGTGTCATCCGAGTCGAAGGCGGTGACGGCCAAGAACGTCGGGGGATTCGGCGCGGAGTTAAGGTGCTTGAGCAGCGTAATGCCGTCCATGTGCGGCATGTGAATATCGGCGAGGACGAGGTCCGGCTTGGCTTCTTCAAGCTGGGCTAAGCAATCGGCGCCGTTGGTTGCCTCACCGACCACCGTGATGTCCTCGGTGGTCTGGAAGTAGACGCGGAGCGTCGAGCGAACGAGCTCATCATCGTCAACGAGGAAAACCCGAATGCTCATGGGAACAGTTTAGCCGCACCACCAGCGCTGGGGGCTGGTGGAGCAACGGAAGTGGTCGGCAAATTCGCGGCCGAAGGACTTGTAGAAGGTGAATCCGGTGGACTCAGTGTTCTCAGTAGCGGTGTCAACGGTGGTTTCAGCAGGAGCCTCAGCAGCGCTGGCGATTGGCGCGGAAAACAGCGCGAGAGCTGCGGCGGCAACGGCGAGGGAAGTACGCATGTCAAACCTTTGGGAATTTAAGAAACGGCGGACTACCGGGAAAGCTTACTATATTTTTCTGAGGCTGGCGGTGGGAAGAGAAAGGCGTGTGACCCAGTGCTCGCCCTCTTTGCCGCTGCCGAAGCTGCCGTGCATTCGGCGAACGCGGCGGGCAATTTCACCCAAGCCCAGATTCGTCGTCATGTATTGGCGTGATTGCTGAGCCGCAATCACGGAAGTGATCACCACGTCGATGGTCTTGGAGGTGCTCGTTGCCTCGATGCTTACACGGGATTCAGGGCGGGCGTACTTGAGGATGTTCACGGCGAGTTCGGAGAACACGAGGGAGAGCTTGTCCGGCAGTGCAAGCTGGCCATTCTTGCCCACTGTTATCTGCGGATCGCACTGAAAACCATGACTGCTCAGGAAGCTGACCATAGTGTCGAGGTCTTCCTCCAAGGACTTGACGCCCTTTGTCACGCTTTCGTTCTTCATCACGCGCAATAGATCGCGCACCTCGCCCATGGCGCGGCGGGCGTCGTCAGCAATTGCCTCCGCGGAGTCGGCCGCTGAGGAATCCGTTTGGGTCAGCGCTAGGGTCTCAGAACGCATAACCACGGAGGTTAAGGTCGCGGCGACCGAATCATGGAGGGCTGTCATAAGCGCCTCGCGCTCCTCAGCGGCGCGTTGCTCAGCGGCAAGACGCTGGTCCCAGGTCCTGCGCAGTACGGCCCCAATGACGATGGCCACCGCATACAGAAGAAGCGGTAGCGAGAGGCTTAGCGGATCGAAATCCGGAAGATAATTGTTCGATGGATCCGTCGTGATCAGGTATGTGTACACCACCGCTGGGGGAACCGCCCACAGCCAGCGCGTGCGAAACGCCACGATGCCCACGATGACGGGGCTCCACGCCAGGATTAGGAATGACCGCCAGTCCGGGCACCACATAGCGAACGCAAAAAGCGCACCATACCCGCAGGCCGCCACGCGTGGGTAGCGGACGGCCAGCGGCGTCAGGGTGACGCCGAGGCCGGCGAGGACGAGTGCGCCGGGGGTGAGGAAGTTTTTATCCACCGTGACGGTGAGCATCACCAAAATGATGCAGCCGACGCCGGCGATGCTATAGAACTTCGAGGAGTTCATCGGCGGCGCTGAAAGCTAACGCCAGCCCATCGTCATCAACAGACCGATGATGGCCAGACCGAAGCCGATGCCGTAATTCCACGGCCCCAGTTCCTGCATGAACGGAATGGACTCGCCAGCCAGGTAGTTCACCACGAGCCAGAGCAGGCCGATGAGCATGAGGCCCAGCATGATGGCGATGTACCACTTCGGGGTGCCCTCAGAGTTGATCTTGACCGGGGTGCGGTTAGTAGCAGAGCTGGAGGACTGCGGGAGTGCGGAGCCCTCCGTCGTGATCTTGGACTTTGGCATTATTACACCTTCACGAAGAATAGGGGTGGTTAATCTGTGGGATACCTTAGCAGCTGCGGTACTGAGAGCTACTGCGGCAGCAACGCTGCCGGGTCAAACTCCCAGAAACGGACCTGGATGGTCTGATCCTTGCGGATGACATCGCCGCGGCTTGCCGACGCCCACCCAATCTTGTTGCTGTCGATCGGGTTCGAGGTCGGAATACGTTCGCCTACCTCGATGGAACCAGACCAGCCCTTGGCGCGCAGCGCGGATTCAGCTTCCTGCTGCGTGGAGTGCACAAGCTCCGGTGCCTGGATGAGCATCGCGTTAGAGACCTCCAGCGTAACAGGGCTGCCCTTCGGAAGCTTTTGGCCCTTCTCGACGACCTTGAGCACCTGGTTTTCCGGCAGCTCAGAATCCACCGAATTCACGGTGACATCAAAGTCCATGGAGGACAGCATCTCAACCGCGCGGTCACGATCCATGCCGCTGACGTCCGGCACGCTGACTTCCTTCTGGCCCTTAGACACCGTGATATGAACCTTCGAGCCCTTGGACAGCTGCGTGCCGCCCGCCGGGTTCTGGGAAATGATCTGGCCGGTGGGGGCTTCGTCATTGACCTGCTCCACGTCGGTATTCAGCTCCAGGCCGGCTTCCTCCAGCGCGGTGGTGGCTTCATCCAGTTTCATGCCGGTGAGATCCGGGACCTCAGTGACTTCCTTGCCGGAAGACACAGTCAACGTGACTGAAGAATTCTTCTGCAGCTCCGAACCTTCTGCCGGGTTGACCCGGATAACCTTGCCACGCGGCACGTCGGGGCTGGGCTCTTCGTTGACGGTCACCAACAAGCCAAGCTTCTCCAGCTCCGCCACCACTTCATTGCGTGGGCGGTTGGCCACCTTCGGGATCGTGACCATGTCAGAGCGCTTGGCCGCCTCGTGCTGCGCCTGTTCGCGCTCGCGGGCCTCCTGGCGGGAGCTATCCCAGAAATCCCAGGCAAAATAGCCAATGATGGCCACGAGGGAGGCGGCGAGCAACGCCGCCAGCCACTTGAGACCGGAGCCAGATTCCTCATCCTCCGACGGGCGGGTGGAGGCCACCGGCGCGCGGTGTTGCGCGGACACGGGTGCCACCATCGTGGTGGGGTGATCCTCGTCGTTGACGTGAGAGCGCGCCGCTTCGGGCAGCTGGCCCTGGGATAAGCGTTCGAGGTCATCGCCCATCTCCCACGCGGACTGGTAGCGGTCCGCTGGGTGCTTGGCCATCGCCGTGAGCACGACGGCATCAACGCCGAGCCGCTGCCGTTCCGTGAGGTCCGCAGTGATGAAGTCCGACGGCGGTGTTGGTTCCTCTTGCACGTGCTGATAGGCCACCGCAAACGGTGTCTCACCTTCAAAGGGAGTGCGCCCGGTGACCGTTTCATACATGACGCAGCCCAGGGCGTAGACGTCGGAGCGGGCGTCGGCAGGCTTGCCCCGCGCTTGTTCCGGGGAAAGATATTGCGCGGTGCCGATGACGGCGGAGGTCTGCGTCATCGCGGACGTGGAATCATCCAGCGCGCGGGCGATGCCGAAGTCCATGACCTTCACCTGGCCGGTGTTGGTGAGCATGATGTTGGCCGGCTTGATGTCGCGGTGGATGATGCCTGCCTCGTGGGAAGACTGAAGGGCATCCGCTACCGGCTTCAGCACGCGCGCGGCTTCTTCCACCGGCATGGGGCCATCCTCACGGACAATGTCGCGCAGGGTGCGCCCCTGCACGTATTCCATGACGATGTAGGGCACCATCAGACCGTCGATGTCTTTTTCACCCGTGTCGAAGACAGCGACGATGTTCGGGTGGTTGAGCTTGCCGGAGTTCTGGGCCTCGCGGCGGAAGCGCTCACGGAAATTAACATCGCGCGCCATGTCGGGGCGCAGCATCTTGATGGCAACGGTGCGCCCCAAGACGGTGTCCTCGGCCTCGTAGACCTCGGACATACCGCCGGTGCCGATGGACTGGCGGAGGTGGTACCGATCACTGACCATGGTGGGTTACTGGCCTCCCTGTAGTGCGGATTCTTCGGTGGGGTTGTTCTGTGAGTCTAGTTCGGGCTCGAGCGTTGGGCTGTCATTGACCTGTGGCTGCGTCTCCTCCACGGGGAGGGTGGGCAGTTCCTCATGGGTCGTGTGGTGTGTGGTCATGGAAGGGGAGGGGATGACAGAGTGCGTCGTTGTGACGGTGACTTGAGTAGGTTCCTCTTCCACGGTGGTGATCTCGACGGTCTCGGGGCTTTCCGGTTCCTCTTCCACCGTCGTCTCTGGCTCTACCGTTTCGGTCACGATGACCTCGGTGGGCGGAGGCGGCGGAGTTGGAGAGGTGTTGCCCCACAGCCTATAGGCCATGAAGCCAATAGCCACGAGGGCGGCGATGGCCACGGCGATGAGCAGCCCAGTGCCGAAGCCCCCCTGCTTGGCAGGGCGCTCTTCAGACTGCGGTGTGGAAACGGCCGGACGCACCGTGGTGGGGTGCGCCATGTTGGCCAGCATCTCCGTGGAGGCGGAAGGCGAGGGTTCGGCTGCGATAGGCGCGAGTGCCGCGGACTTCGGCTGCGGCGGGCGCTGGCCTTGGCGCACGGCAGCAATCGCGTTGGTGAACTCGTTGCCGTCGGCGAAGCGGGTGCCCGGGTCCTTGCGCAGGGCCATGCCGATCAGCTCACGGGTGGGCGCGCTAATCGACGTCGACAAGGGCTCCGGCGCCTGACTGATGTGCGCCAGCGCCACCGATACTGAGGAATCGCCGCTGAAGGGGCGCTTACCAGCCAGCATTTCATAGCCCACGACGCCGAGTGAATAGACGTCGGAGGACGGGCCAACCTCATATCCCTGGGCCTGCTCGGGGGAGACGTATTGGGCGGTGCCGACGACCATTCCCGTGCGGGTCAGCGGCACTGCGGCAGCGGCCTTGGCGATACCAAAATCGGTGATCTTGACCTGCCCATTTTGGGTAATCATGAGGTTGCCGGGCTTGATATCGCGGTGCACGAGGCCCATGTGGTGGATCACGGAGAGGCCGTGGGAGGCCTGCTCCATGACGTCGAGGGCCAGCGTTTCCGGCAGTGCACCTTCGCGGGCTAAGAGATCCGCCAGGGATTCTCCGCGAATGTATTCCAAGGCCATGTAGCAGAAGATGCGGCCGTTGTCCTCAAGCTCCCGGTAGTCGTACGTAGCTACGACGTTTTCGGAATCGATGGATTCTGCGGCCTTGGCCTCGTTGCGGAAGCGCGAGAGGAACTCGTTGTTATCGGAGAACTCTGGGCGCAGGACCTTGAGGGCGACCTCGCGGTCATTGCGGACGTCGTCCGCCAGCCACACCGTGGACATGCCACCGTGGCCGACGATCCACTGCAGCTGATAGTCCTCACCGATCAGCGCTTGGAGGTGTTCCTTGTTATCTGCACTACTCACTATTGCTGTCCTCCGTATGCGCGCAGGATGGCGCGGCCGATGGGCGCGGAGACCTGGCCGCCGTAGGCATTCTGGCCAAGGTGCCCGCCGTCCTTGACCACGACGCCCACCGCGATGTCCTTGTCCGGGTCGAAAGCCACGTACCACGCGTGCGGAGCAAGGCCCTCGCCGTGCTCGGCGGTACCGGTCTTCGAGGCAAAACCGTTTCCGTCATAGCCATAGGTGCTGTGCTCGGAGGCAAACATGAGGTCCTTGATGGTATTGGCCGTCTCTTCACTGACGGCCTCGGCAGCCTGGCGTGGCTCGGTGGAGCGCAGCTCCTTCATCTGGGCATCGGTGATGCGGTTGACCAAGTAGGGCTCCATGCGCTTGCCTTTGTTGGCAATGGTGCCGGCCATGATAGCCGCCTGGAGCGCGGACATGGTGACGTCGCGCTGACCGATGGCGGATTGGGCGACTTGGGCGCCGTCGCCAAGCTCGCCCAGCGCACCAGCGGAAGTCTCCACACCGAGCGAGTACTTCTCACCCACGCCGAAGCCCTCCGCATACTTGCGCAGCTCATCGGCGCCGATGCTCTCTGACATCTGCGCAAAAGCCGTGTTGCAGGACAGCGCGAAGGCCGTATGTAGGGTGACGCTCTCTGCGCCGCCGCAGGCTCGGTTGCCGTCGTTGGTCAGCTCCGTGACGGAATCGGGCAGCGTGATGGAGGCGGCGCCGGTCAACGTGGAGTTCGGGTTGAAACCGTTATTGAGGCCGGCGGCGGTGGTGATGATCTTAAAAATCGAGCCCGGGGGCAGGGTGTCCTGCGCGGCGTGGTTAACCAGCGGCGTGCCTTCTTGGTTCTGCAACTGCTCCCACCGTTCGCTGGCGTTGTCACCGAGCAGGTCGGAGACGTTGAAACTAGGGGTGGAGGCCATGGCCAGAATCTTGCCCGTCGAGGGCTGGATGGCCACGGCCGCGCCGTTATAGCCGGGCCCGGCTAGCTGGTCGTAGGCGGCTTGCTGCAGTGCGGGATCGATGGTGACCTCGACGTTCGCTCCCATCTGGGGTTTTCCGGAGAGCGTGTCGAGCCAATTGCGCGCCAGCAGCGAATCATCCTTGCCGTTGAGGATGTCATTCTGGGATGCCTCCAGCTGGGAGGCGCCGAAGCGCTCCGAAAGGTAGCCGGTGATATCAGCGAAGGCCGGGGAATCGGTGGGGTAGGAACGCGAGTAATTGCCGTTCTCATCCGCGGTGGACTGCGCCAAGACCGTATCGCCGGCGAAGATCTGGCCGCGCGGGGTAGTGCGCATCTCCAGGTAGCCGCGAACATTCTTGGGGTTGTGGGCGTATTTATCCGTCGAAAACGCCTGCACCACCGTGAGGTTCACCAGGAGGACGGCGGTAAGGATCAGGGCAAAGAGGGAAACGAGGCGGATCGATCTATTCATCGGGTGGCCTCCTGGACGGCGGGGAACATGGACGTGTCAGTGGGTGCGTTTGAGCTCAGCTCACGCGCCGGGCGGCGGGCCGCGTTCGAGATACGCAGCAGGATGGCCAGCAGCATGTAGTTGGCCATGAGCGAAGAACCACCCGCAGACATGAACGGCGTGGTCAGGCCCGTCATGGGCAGCAGCGCGGAGATGCCGCCGGTGACGACGAAGACTTGCACGGCCAAGGTGAGCGCGAGGCCAGAGGCAACCAGTTTGCCATAAGTATCGCGGCAGGTCAGTGCGGTACGGAATCCGCGCGAGACCAGCATGGCAAAGAGAATGAGCACGGCGGCGAGGCCGACGAGCCCGAATTCCTCACCAATCCCGGCCAGGATGAAGTCCGAGTGCGCTACCGGAACCATGTCCGGGTGGCCCTGGCCCAAGCCGGATCCGGTAATGCCGCCGGAGGACATACCGAACAGCGCTTGGGAAAGCTGGTAACCGGTGGTGTCGTAATTGCCCAGCGGATCCAAGAAGTTGGAGAAGCGCTGCTGGATCTTGTCCGACACCTGGTAGATGCTGAAGCCGCCGATACCCACGAGGATGACGCCGATGAGCAACCAGCTCACGCGGTTGGTAGCCATAAAGAGCATGCCGAGCACGGTGCTAAACAGCAGCAGGGCGGGACCAAAGTCATTGGAAATGCCCATGATGATAATCGCGATGCCCCAGATCACCAGGATGGGAGCCAGATCTCGCAGGCGTGGCAGAGAAATGCCGAGGAACTTGTAGCCGGCCACCGTGAACAGCGAGCGCTTCTGGGTAAGCAGCATGGCGAAGAACAGGATCAGCAAGATCTTGGAGAACTCGCCCGGCTGGATAGAAAACGGCCCCAGCCACAGCCAGATGCGGGCATCCACGCCCGGCGGTTGCGGCCACACGAGGGGCAAGGCGAGAAGGATCAGGCCGAGCGCGCCCAAGATATAGGAGTACCTGGTCAGCGAGCGGTGATCGCGTAGGAGAATGAGCACCAGCGCGAAGAGGATGAGGCCGACGATGGTCCACATCACCTGCCGCACCGCCAGCCCGCCGTCATTCGCCAGGTCGAGGCGCTGCAACAGAATGAGCCCGGTGCCGTTGAGCACCGCGACGATGGGAAGCATGAGCTGATCCGCGTAGGGCGCGAGGAAGCAGAGCACCAAGTGAGCGACGGCGAAGACGCCGATGAATCCACCGATGAGGTAGAGGACATCGAGGGTCAGCACGTTGCCCTGCGACAACTCGAGGCTGACCAGGGTGATGGCGAAGACCACGGTGGCGAGCACGAGCAGGCCGAACTCGGTGCCGCGGGAAAAGAACTTACTCATCTACTTCACCTCCCGGCAGTTTCCTTTGGATTCGCTCTTGGCATCTTTGTTTTTCTCGTCCTTCGACGCCTTCGGGCAGGGCTTGAGCGCCTTGTCCGAGAGCTGCGAAAGCTGTGTTTGCACCTCGTCATAGGAGCCGGAGGGCAGGTTGCCCACGGCAGCGCGTTCGGATTCGGGCAAATCCTTCAGCGCGAACGGTGCGAAATCACCGTCGCAGGCGCCGTGCCCCAGCTTGAGCGCATTGTCCTTGTTTAGGCACGCATTCTGATACGTGTGGTGTAGCGGGCGGCCGAAGATCTCATAGTCCGCGCCTTCTTGGATGGTGAGGACGCCTTCTTCATCGGCGGTCACGTAGTAGTTGCTGCCCAGGTAACTTTTCATCCAGAGGCCGCCGCTGATGACCAGCACGATGATGATGGCAAGGCACGCAATGACCTTCCACCCAATCCGGCTTCGCTGTGGCCGCCGCTGTGGTTCGTCCTGGGGCTTCTCCTCAGCGGCCTGCGCTTTTGGGGGCGAGATTAGCTTCGCGGCGCGGCTCGCGGAAGAATCGGGGTGCGTTGGTTCCGGGACGACGCCTTGGACGGCACCGACGGTGATTGGGGCTACGTCATCGCCCTCACCGTCCACGACCTCCGCCACCACGATGGTGACGTTGTCCGGGCCGCCGGAGCGCAGCGCTAGATCCCGCAGGGTGGTGGCGGCCTCTTCGACCGTGCCCTGCTTCAGAGCTTGCTCGATGGTAGAGGCCGTCACCGGATCCGACAGGCCGTCCGAACACAGCAGGAGGCGGTCGCCCGGTTCAGCATCGAGCGTAAAGAGCGTCGGCTCCACGGGCCGGCCGGTATAGGCCTTGAGGATCAGTGACTTCTGCGGGTGGGAGGAGACATCTGCCGGATCGAGCTTGCCCTCATCGACGAGGGACTGCACGTAGGTGTCATCCTTGGTGATCTGGGTCAGCTTGCCCTCGCGTAGCCGGTAGCCGCGGGAATCACCCACGTGGCACACGCCGAATTCGGATCCGTTAAAGAGCAGGGCGGTTAGCGTGGTGCCCATGCCCTCGGTCTCCGGGTGCTCGTCCACGTGCTCGCGGATCGCCGCATTGGCGTCCTCTGCTGCGGCCCCAAGGAGCGCCAGCATGTCATTATCGCCTGGATCGCGCTCGAGGGAGGCCATGTGCTCCACCATGGTGGTGGAAGCAACCTCGCCGGCTGCGTGGCCTCCCATGCCGTCGGCCAACATCAGCAGGTGCGGGCCCGCGTGGGCGGAGTCCTCGTTGTTTTCGCGGACCAGTCCGCGGTCCGTCACTGCAGTAAAAGTCAGGCTTAAAGTCATGCCATCAACCTCACGGTCGTTCGGCCAAGTTTGATATCGGAGCCGACTCCGACTCGTTCTGGCTGGTCAATGCGAACGCCACCAACGAAGGTGCCGTTGCGGGATTCGAGGTCCTCCACGAACCACTCGCTGCCCCGGCGGAACAAACGGGCGTGGTGACCGGAGGAGAAATCATCACCAGTGACAAAGTCACAGTCCTGTGCGCGGCCCATCGTACAGTCCTCAAGAGTGCCTAGCTCCATGTGGGAACCGCGCAGCGGCCCGTCCACGATGGTGATCTCACGCGGCGCTTCGCGACGCCTCTGGGCCCCCTTCACCGGGGCCGATGCCTGGTAGACGCCGGCGGCCTTATTGGCATCGCGACGCATGGCGTTGAGTGCGGCCAAGATGAACAGCCACAGCAACACCAGCAGGCCGATGCGCAGCGAGAGCAGCACGATCGAATCCATGGAAAGTCCTTACGCTAAAAAATCTGGAAAAGTTGCTGAGGCGGCTTAGTAGCCTTGGTTCTCAAGGCCGGTGATGCGCACCTCGATGTGGGAGTGGCCGAGGGTGATCACGTCGCCGTCGGCAAGCAGCCAGTTCTCAATCGGGGTGTCGTTCACGGTGGTGCCGTTCGTGGATTGCAGGTCCACCAGCACGGCGTCCTGGCCGTTCCAGGTGATCTCCGCGTGCTGGCGGGATACACCGGTATCGGGCAGGCGCAGGTCCGCGTCATTGCTGCGGCCCAGGATGTTGGAGCCCTCCTGCACGTGGTAGACGCGGGAGGAGCCGTCCTGCAGCATGAGTGTTACCGCTGGGCCCTGCGGCGCCGGCTGGTTCGGGGTGGGCGCCATAAAGGCGGTGGTTGCGGCCTCATCGGCGTTGTGCGGCTGGGTCATAGAGTCCTCCTGACCATGGTCGTGGTGGAAAATCGCATCAAATCCGGTTTCTTCGGTGGGCTCGTGATCCAAAAAGGAGGACACGCGCAACTGCCCAGTCCGCAGTCCCGACTCCTCCGCGATGCGTACGATGACCGGCCCGGCGAGGGACCAGCCACTGTTACGGATGAAGCGGGTGAGCTGATCAGCTAGATCCTTGGGAACACCCCGGTCTTGGGAGAGGTTCTCGATATCTTTGGAGGATACGCCGACGGTCATGACGTTGGGGCTATACAGCTTGCCATCATCACCGCGGGACAAATTGTCCTGCGCCTCCTGCTTGAGAAGCTCCTCAATCTCAGCGGGGACGACCTTGCCGCCGAAGACAAAGGCCATGCCGTTGTCCAGTCCGCGTTGCAGGGAAGAATCCAGCTTGGCGAGCTTATCTAGCAATGCCATTGGAAGGGCCGTCCTCCTTTCGGGATGTTTTCAGGGAGAGATATAGCAGCGATCAGTATAGGGTGCTTTCCTTGACTTAACGTAGACGCGCGCGGCAAAGTTCCCTGGAAAGTTCAGGTTTGCCAGCGGATTTGTAGATTCGCTGGGGCTGCGTGCTAAAGTTAGCTAGTCGCCAAGACATCAATACCCTGCCCGGGTGGCGGAATTGGCAGACGCGCTGGCTTCAGGTGCCAGTGTCCTTATAGGACGTGCGGGTTCAAGTCCCGCCCCGGGCACGCTGAGCAGTTGAACAAACTGCGACACCGGAGGTAACAAACTCGAAAGGGTTCGTGACCTCCGGTTTCTTTCTTTTTCTGAACTTTGGCGGTCGAGGATTGCAAGTGTGGCCTAAACGACAAAACGTGTTGTTTTCCGGC
>NZ_KV806809.1:0-251 GCF_001811845.1 Corynebacterium sp. HMSC062E11 | reverse complement strand
GCCTTGTCACGCATGGTCTTCGTGCGGGCACGTTTGCCGGTGCCGTACTGCTTAAGCCAGGAATAAAGTGAGGAACGATTGACTCCAAGCTCTGCTGAAGCCGCGTGAAGTGAGAGGTCCTCATTGTTTTCGTAGAGGGCCACAGCATCACGTTTGAACTGTTCGGAGTACCTAGGCATGGTGGTAGATTACCTTTCTTCCCAACCCAACCGGGCTGGATATCAGGTGTCTACCAAACAGGGGTCAGGTCC
>NZ_KV806808.1:0-404 GCF_001811845.1 Corynebacterium sp. HMSC062E11 | reverse complement strand
GAGTCCTTGATTGCTATTGACCAACCCATGTCAGCACTAACCGGCTTGACTGCTGAAACCCTGGATTTTATCGACACCATCCTGGCTGGCTTCTTCACCCCCACTAAGGCGAATCAGGCTTTTCCTACCCGCAGCCAAATCAGACGCAAAGTCCGCGACATCTGTAAAACCCTGGATGATTCCATCGCCTACCGTGACACCCGCCCCAAAGACACCTACCGCTTTTCATCCAACGGAACCTCTGCCTGGCTGGAACTCCAGGTTGGGGAAGACACCGGCATTAAACTCGATGCCTTCATCCACACAACCGCCGCAAAAGAAGGAATCACTGTTGCTGAAGCGGTCATCAAACTCTTAAGCGGCGAAATACAACCACCAGCCACCGTAGTCTTACACACCTATCA
>NZ_KV806807.1:0-291 GCF_001811845.1 Corynebacterium sp. HMSC062E11 | reverse complement strand
GCGGTAGGTGATGCGCACGCCTGGTTTGGCTATGCGTTTGGAGCGGAGTTCTTTCAGTCGTGTGGCGGCGACGGTGGGGATGCGGTGTGCGGGTGTTCCTGCGAGTTTGATTCGCAGGTTCCAGGCGTCGAGGGTTTTCTTGACTTTTGCGGTGTAGGACTCGATGAGTGTGAGGGTGCCGAGGCTGTGGCGTTGTTGAAGGGCTGCGTGGCGGGCTTTGCGTTGTTTGCCGCTAAAGCGGGTGGGGCCGAAATAAACCTGGTTAAGGTTTGCAAGCTCAGTGGCATCGGA
>NZ_KV806806.1:0-973 GCF_001811845.1 Corynebacterium sp. HMSC062E11 | reverse complement strand
GCAACGCGAGCAGAAAAGTTCGAACTAATGCAGCAGGAGAAGGCGAACTACAGCATCAAACGCATGGCACGGCTATTAAAAGTGTCTCGGTCTGGATACTACAAATGGGCCCATGCGCAGCAGAAACGACTATCCGGAAAGGATGATCGGTCAGCATTTTACGATGATGTTGACCGAAAGATTCATCAGATTTGGAAAGACTCCGATGAGGTTTATGGTGCTCCTCGGATCACCGCAGAGCTCGCCGAGCGCTACCACATTTCGCTTAACCGTAAGACTGTGGCGAAGCGGATGCGCATGATGGGCATTGAAGGGATTTCACCGCGTGCCTTTGTCCCGGTGACAACGATTCAATCCAAGCGTAAGTCAACTCTTCCTGACCTGGTCAAGCGCATGTTTGATACTGGTGAGCTCAACCGGGTGTGGATGTCGGATATTACCTACCTACGCACCAGCGAGGGATGGTTGTACTTGTGCGCGGTCCGCGATGGTCATTCCCGCAGGGTACTGGGCTGGGCAATGGATAGTGTTCAAGACACACACCTGGTCGAACGGGCCCTGCGGATGGCGCATACGCTGCGCGGTGACGTTCCTGATGGGCTGGTGTTTCACGCTGACCGTGGAACACAATTCACCAGCGAGAAGCTCTGGGAGGTCTGCCGCAACCTGGGCATCGCTCAGTCTGTGGGGCGCACTGGCGTGTGCTTCGATAACGCGATGGCCGAGTCGTTCTGGTCGACGCTAAAGACTGAATTCTACGACCGTAAGCGATGGCCTACCCGTGATGCTGCACGCAAGGCTGTTGCCTACTGGATTGAAGTCGTCTACAACCGTCGGCGCCGGCACTCTGCACTCGGAATGGTCAGCCCCGTCGACTTCGAGAACCACGCCGGCGCAATCAACAGCAGAAAAGAAATAGCTGCCTAACCACTAGGTAGCTCCACTACGTGTCCACGATTTGCGGGCAACCCCA
>NZ_KV806805.1:0-359 GCF_001811845.1 Corynebacterium sp. HMSC062E11 | reverse complement strand
TCAGTACCGTTTTCTGGCAGGGCGAACGCTGTGGTTCCGACATCGAATCTGCTGGCATCATCGATAATCTGGTAAATCGTGACATGTGTGTGGGCATGGTCAAAGAGGCGATAGACCAGTCCATCGATTTGCCAGAGTTCACCGACGCGATCACGGGCGAAGCGCTTATAGGAGCTGCGTGGCCGTTTGCGGGCATTGGCATCAACAAACCCCAGTTCATGCAGCCACGAGGCGATTGTAGAACGCGATGGGGTGTAATCTGCGCCTACAGTGTCGAACAAAAAGTAGTAGATCGACCAAGGCCCATAATCCAAGCCTTGCTCCATTAACTGTTGTCTGGCGTGGACGACTGCGATTTT
>NZ_KV806804.1:0-44931 GCF_001811845.1 Corynebacterium sp. HMSC062E11 | reverse complement strand
ACTCCGTGTCCAAAAAGTCGCTAGACATCACATTGCCTGCCTAAGGGCAGCGTCGGTGCTGTTTGGCGCAACACGTTAGGATGGGCCGGGTGACTACTTCTCAGCCCCGACTCTTGCTCATCGACGGCCACTCCATGGCCTTCCGCGCATTTTATGCACTGCCCGCGGAGAACTTTTCTACCTCGGGCGGGCAGCATACGAATGCGGTCTACGGATTCCTTTCCATGCTGGCGAATATCTTGGCGGAGGAGAAGCCGGACTTCGTCGCGGTAGCCTTCGACGTGGGCCGCAAGACCTTCCGCACGGAGATGTTCCCCGACTACAAGGCACAGCGCGAAGCCGCCCCGGAAGAGTTCCGGGGGCAGGTTGAGCTCATCCGTGAGGTTTTGGAGACGCTGGGAATCACTACGCTGTCGCGCGAGAACTTCGAGGCCGATGACATCGTGGCTACGTTGTCCACGCAGGCGGGCGCGGACTATGAGACCTTCCTGGTCACCGGTGACCGCGACTATTTGCAGCTTGTCGACGACTCCACGACCGTCCTCTATCCCATGCGCGGGGTGTCCAAGCTGCATCGCTTTACTCCAGAGGCAGTGGAGGAGAAGTACGGTCTGAGCCCGCAGCAGTACCCAGACTTCGCGGCCCTGCGTGGTGACCCCTCCGATAACTTGCCCTCCGTGCCAAAGGTGGGGGAGAAGACCGCCACGAAATGGATTACCCAGTATGGCTCCCTCGATAGCCTTATCGAGCATGCCGAGGAGATCAAGGGAGTGGCGGGCCAGAACTTCCGCGACCGCATCGAACAGGTCAAGCTCAACCGACAGCTCACTCAAATGGTGACGGATATGGACCTGGAGGTGGGCCCTGCGGATCTGGAGTTTAAGGGAGCGGTCGCTAGCGAGGTCGCGGCTCGCTTCGACGAGCTGGAATTCGGCACCAACCTGCGCGAGCGGGTCCTCAACGCCGTCCCGCACGACGCCGCCGCGGAAGCTGCTGCGGCTGAGGAAGCCCCGGACGTCACGGTTACCGTGGTGGACACACCGCTGGCTGAGTGGCTCGAGGGTAAGGAAGACGTAGCAGTCTTCGTACAAGGTGATGGGACCCCGGGCGCGGGTGATGCTGCGGCACTGGCACTGGTCGATTCCTCCTTTGAGGGCCGCCAGATTGAGTTGGCAGATCTCGATGCTAAGGATGACGCCGCGCTGGCCGCGTGGCTGTCATCAGACGCGCCGAAATACCTACACGAGGCAAAGGCCGCCTGGCACATGCTGGCCGGCCGGGGGATTGAACTGTGCGGAATTGCCCACGACACCGCCCTTGCCGCCTACCTCTTGCGTCCGGGGCAGCGCACGTATGCGTTGACGGACGTGTACCAGCGCCACCTACAGAAGTCCCTTGGAGCGGCCACGGAGCAGCTCTCCATCCTTGATGAGAACCCTCTGGTGGATCAGGCCGCTGCCATTATGGAATTAGCGGCAGAACTAACGCGTCAACTCCAGGAGATTGACTCCTTCGAGCTCTATACCGACCTGGAGTTGCCGCTGGTCAACATCCTTGCCCGCATGGAGGCCGCCGGTATTGCAGTCGACAGGGATGTCTTAGAAACTCAGCGCGATGCTTTCATTGAGCAGGTCAATGAACAGGAACGCGCCGCCCGCGAGCTGGCCGGTGATGATTCTCTCAACCTGAATTCCCCGAAGCAGCTGCAGTCGGTGCTCTTCGGCACCTTCGATATGCCGAAGACGAAGAAGACCAAGACCGGCTATTCGACTGCCGCTAAGGAAATTGAGCAGCTTGCTGCAACGCATCCGCACCCCTTCTTGGATCACCTGCTGGCCCACCGCGAGTATCAGAAGATGAAGACAACGCTGGAAGGTCTCATTAAGACCATTCAGCCGGATGGCCGCATCCACACCACGTTTAACCAAACGGTGACTTCGACGGGCCGTCTGTCTTCGACGGAACCGAACCTGCAGAATATTCCGGTGCGCACTGAGGCAGGACGCCAGATCCGTTCGGCTTTTGTGGTCGGCGAAGGCTTTGAGACCTTGATCACGGCCGACTACTCCCAGATTGAGATGCGCGTCATGGCGCATCTCTCCGCAGACCCCGGGCTTATTGAGGCCTATCGTGAGGGCGAAGACCTGCACAACTACGTTGGCTCCAAGGTCTTCGACGTGCCTGTCGATGAGGTCACCCCGGAGCTGCGCCGCCGAGTCAAGGCTATGTCCTATGGCTTGGTCTATGGACTTTCCGCTTTTGGCCTATCGCAGCAGTTGGGTATCCCAGCGCGTGAGGCTAAGGAGATTATGGAGAGCTACTTTGAGCGTTTCGGCGGCGTGAAGCGCTACCTCGACGAGGTGGTGGTGCAGGCCCGAAAGGATGGTTATACCTCCACGGTCTTTGGGCGCCGCCGCTACCTGCCGGAGCTAAACTCCGATAACCGCGTGGCCCGTGAGAACGCTGAGCGCGCTGCCTTGAACGCGCCCATCCAGGGAACTGCTGCGGACATCATCAAGGTTGCCATGATCCGCGTGGATAAGGCCCTTGAAGGCATGGCCTCGCGCGTGCTGCTTCAGGTTCACGATGAGCTTGTCGTGGAGGTGGCTCCCGGGGAGGCAGAAGACGTGCAGCGCATCCTTGAGCGCGAAATGGACAAGGCTATCGAGTTGACTGTGCCACTCGAGGTGTCCGTTGGCGTGGGCAAGAACTGGGATGCCGCAGCGCACTAGGGGCTTAGGTCAAGCCCACCGCGCGCTCGTCCTCGGTGGGCGTGCGGCGCTCGACTAAACACCCGGCGAGTAGGTCGAAGGGGGTTTGGCCCAGCACAAGGACGCTGAGGCCAAGGATGGCCAAGATGGTTGCCTCAACATAGGGGAGCCCTGTCAGTGCAACAAGAGTAAGGAGTAGCCAGCTGTTGCGAATTGCTGCGCTGGCGATTCCGGGATGCTCAGCGATGACTTCTAGCTTCAGTGACCACTTGCCCAGAGAAGTGTGCTTAATTGACTCCGCCCACACCCGGTAGACGTAGAAGACGAGGGCGAGCGCGATGATGTCGTAGATAGCTCCTGCTCTGCCGTTCAATACTCCGTCGGTGCTGAGGTTGATTGCCCATTTGATTACCACGATGACAGCGGCGGCGAGGAAGGCGTCAATCCACCAGGCCACCGTGCGGCGTAGGAAAATCCCGAGGCGTTCTAAAAGCATGGCTGCCAGCTTAGTTCGCTGCGGGCGGCACACTCCGCACCAGGGTGGGCAGGCGTCCGGGCTATCGTGCTTCGCACACGAAGATGGCGGTGCCAGGGAAAATTTCACCTCGTTCTGGAGACCACTGGCCCCACGTGATGTCGAGGCCCTCTGGCCACTCGGGTTCGATGAGGTTGCAAATCTCGAAGGAACCGCGAACCTGTAGTGCTCGCACCCAATCACCCATCGTGCGGTGAAACTCGGCATAGCTAAGCTCACCGTTGGCATCCTGCTCGAGGTAGGCGCGCTCAAAATAGGACAGCTCTGCTGTGAGGTTCTGGGGATCGTCGGGGAAGACCCAGCGCATTGGGTGCGTCACAGAAAAGACGAAGCGTCCACGTGGACGCAGGACACGGTGGACCTCGCGCAGCGCCGCGTCCAGGTCTGCTACGAAGGGCAAGGCGCCGAAGGCGGAGAAGACGACGTCAAAGGATTCGTCTCGATAGGGAAGCGCTAGGGCATCAGCTTGGACTAGTGGTAGCTCGGGCGCGGCATGGGAGAGCATTCCCGACGAGAGATCAAAACCCGTCGCAAAGTGCGTGCGTCCTTGCAGCCATTGCGTGCACGGCGCAGAGCCGCAACCCAGCTCGAGAACGGTGGCGGAGGAGACGTCACCAAGCAGCTGCGCCTCAGCCTCATGCAGCATTTCCGGGCACCAGTAGAAAGAGGATAGGTACTCGGGATGCTCCGCGTGGTAGGAATCGGCGTCACGATCCCAAAAATCTCGGTTGGCAGAGGATGCCGAAAACGCTGCTGCAGACATTCTTCCTTTCCCAATTCTTTTTCCATGGCGCATTTGCCGTTTTAGCTGCGAGGATGTAGGGTTATACGGGCGTGTCTATGACTCGGGACGCGCTGGGCTACTGTAGGAGAGCTCGGCACGGCTGCGAGTCGGGATTGAAATCCATCTTAAGCCTTGCGCATTCGCGCTGCTTAATGACGCTTTTCAAGAGACGCGTAACTGTCCAATTACGATCTCCTACGTTTATTCGGAGCATAACTACATGCCAACTTCTAACACCCCTCAGGTTGCGATCAACGACATCGGAACCGCAGAGGACTTCCTCGCAGCTGTCGACGCCACCATCAAGTACTTCAACGATGGTGACATCGTCGAGGGCACCGTGGTCAAGGTTGACCACGACGAGGTCCTGCTCGACATCGGTTACAAGACCGAGGGCGTCATCCCGTCCCGCGAGCTCTCCATCAAGCACGACGTCAACCCGGATGAGGTTGTCGAGGTCGGCGACGAGATCGACGCACTTGTTCTCACCAAGGAGGACAAGGAAGGCCGTCTGATCCTGTCCAAGAAGCGCGCACAGTACGAGCGTGCTTGGGGCGCCGTCGAAGAGCTGCACGCCAAGGAAGAGCCGGTCACCGGTACCGTCATCGAGGTTGTCAAGGGTGGTCTCATCCTGGACATCGGCCTCCGCGGCTTCCTCCCGGCTTCCCTCGTTGAGATGCGCCGCGTCCGCGACCTGGAGCCGTACATCGGCCAGGAGCTCGAGGCCAAGATCATCGAGCTGGACAAGCAGCGCAACAACGTTGTCCTGTCCCGCCGTGCATACCTCGAGCAGACCCAGTCCGAGGTCCGCTCCGAGTTCCTGCACCAGCTGCAGAAGGGCCAGGTCCGCAAGGGCGTTGTCTCCTCCATCGTCAACTTCGGCGCCTTCGTCGATCTCGGCGGTGTCGACGGCCTGGTTCACGTTTCCGAGCTGTCCTGGAAGCACATCGACCACCCGTCCGAGGTTGTCACTGTGGGCGACGAGGTCACCGTCGAGGTTCTCGACGTCGACCTGGACCGCGAGCGCGTGTCCCTGTCCCTGAAGGCAACCCAGGAGGATCCGTGGCGCGTCTTCGCCCGCACCCACGCTGTGGGCCAGATCGTCCCGGGCAAGGTCACCAAGCTCGTTCCGTTCGGCGCCTTCGTTCGCGTCGAGGAGGGCATCGAGGGCCTCGTCCACATCTCCGAGCTGGCTCAGCGCCACGTGGAGGTTCCGGACCAGGTTGTCAACGTTGGCCAGGAAGTCATGGTCAAGGTCATCGACATCGACCTCGAGCGTCGCCGCATCTCCCTGTCCGTTAAGCAGGCAGACGAGGACTACACCGACGAGTTCGATCCGTCCAAGTACGGCATGGCTGACTCCTACGACGAGCAGGGCAACTACGTGTTCCCGGAGGGCTTCGACCCGGAGACCAACGAGTGGCTCGAGGGCTACGACGAGCAGCGCCAGGCTTGGGAGGCTCGCTACGCAGAGTCCGAGCGTCGCTTCAACCTGCACACCGCTCAGATCGAGCGCAACCGTGCTGCAGCCGCTGAGGCCGCCGAGTCCGCTGCCAACTCCAACTACTCTTCCGAGTCTCAGGATGCAGCTCCGGCATCCGATTCTCAGGCAGAGGTTGGCGGCTCCCTCGCTTCCGACGAGCAGCTTGCTGCTCTGCGCGACAAGCTCGCTGGCAACTAAAAGCTAAGTCCTCTCGGATAGGCTCCGCCGATTAGTCCGAGACGATCTAGTTCTTGCAGAAAGGCCGCTTCTCCCCGCTGTGGGAGGGGCGGCCTTTCGCGTATCCTAAGCCGGTATGAAACTCATTGGACTCACCGGCGGAATCGGCAGCGGAAAATCGACTGTGGCGCAGCTTCTCGTGCGCCACGGCTGGGAACTAGTGGATGCCGATCAGATAGCCCGGGACATTGTTGAACCGGGTCAACCAGCGCTTACAGAACTGGCGCAGGCTTTCGGGGAAGACATTCTCCAAGAAGATGGGAGCCTGGACCGGGGGTTACTAGCTTCCCGTGCCTTCTCTAGTCGCGAGAAGACCGCTGTGCTCAACTCGATTACGCACCCGCGCATTAACGAGGAAACCCAAGCCCGCTTCGACGCAGCGCGGCAGGCTGGTGCCGATTTCGTGGTCTACGATATGCCGCTCCTCGTGGACAAAGGACTCCACAAGGATATGGACGCCACCATTGTTGTTGACGTTGACGCAGAGGAGCGTGTGCGCCGCCTGGTGGCATACCGCGGGCTGGATGAGGAGGACGCGCGCCGCAGGATTGCGGCGCAGATTCCGGACGACGTGCGGCGTGTTGTCGCTGATTTCATCATTGACAACAACGGCCCCCTCGAAGCACTGGATGAGCAGGTCGAGGGGGTCGCCGAGAAGCTGCGCGCCCGCCTAGGTTAGGCACGCAGCTTCCTAGCAGCAACTTCCTGGCAGAAGCTCCTAGCGCGTTGCTATGACGTCAGAGACTGCGATGTGGTCGTTGTTTTCCATGTCCTCGCCCACGAAATCAAGGTCAGTGCGCATCAGCATGGTGTTGTAATCGTGCCACGATGTCAGCGTGTAATACAGGTGCTGGTCATCCTGGTCTGGCAGCACGAAGGGCGCGTACGTGTCGTTGAGTGGCTCGCCGCTGACAACCTCGGTGGTCTTCGCGCCCACAAGCATGCGGCGCGGTGACCACGGTCCTTCGGGGCTATCTGCGGTGCGCATGACGATGCCCTCTCCCTCCACTCCATACATGGTGACGTACTTGCCCAAGTAGTGGTTGTAGGCCACGGAAAGCTCGGAGACCTTGCCATCGAGCACCTCGGTGGCCCGCGCGGGATCCTTCACCCATGAGCCATCTGAGTAGTAGCTGAAGGCATCTTCGTTGGGGAATTCAGACTTCAACGCGCGGGACAAATATGCCGGGCCACGGCGGCCGTTTCCCGTGGAGTAACGGTAGATATAGTCGTCGTGCTCGATGAAGGCCGATTGCTGCAGCTTTTCGAACCCTGGGCGGTAGTTTGCGCCGCCGGGAATGGGAGCGTTCGTCCCGTGGCTAGCGTTAGTGCGTGTGGCCTCCGGTACCGCGCGCCACGTGACTCCGCCGTCGGTCGACTTCACGGTCCCACCAAAGTTGGTTGACCAGCCGGTTTTCGGGTCGTGCCAAGAGCGCACGGACATGTAGTCGATGTAGTGCACGCCGTCGACCACGATGCCCGCCGTGGGGATGGTGGTGCGCTCGCCGTTGGTATCTTGATCTCCCACCTTCTGGGAGGGGATGAACTCCTTTGCACGGCCATTGGCGGACCATCCGGAATTAGTCAGCGCCTCCTCCAGACGCAGGCCATCACCATAGTCGTGGTCGCTCGTGCGCAAGAGGAGGTTGGAACGCCACCCATCACCGTCGCTCGAACAATCCATGGAATCGCCGAAGACGTAGTAGGAGCGGCCCGCGTTGTCAGAGTAGGCAATGCCGAGGTCGGTTCCGGAAATGTCGAATTTTTGGTCGGTGCGGTTCGGGGAACCGGAACCGGTGATGAGCTGCATGATTTGGGTCGGTCCGCCGGTGATTTGGCGCTGGTTATAGTTGCTGCGCTGTGGTGCTGCGGAGTCACCTGAACTGCTCGAACGAGAGGAGCTACCCAGCAGCGCGTCGAGCCCTCCTAGCGAAGAGCCACCTCCCGGCCCGGAGGCCTCGGGCTTCGACGTGAAGCTACCGGACTTCGAATAGGCCGTACACGGAGAAGCTTGGGCGGTGGGCGTGTGGGACACGATAGCGACGGGCACGAGACCGGCGATGGTCACTGCGCTGGCGAGGGAACGAAACTTCATGCCAGCCGATTCTAAAGGAGAGCGGCAACTTTTAAAGCATATGGTGGCTAAAATTTACCTTGTGCTCGTGCCCCGTTCATCTTGAGTGCTTAATCTGCCCCTCCATGGGAACCTGGGACGTTGGGCCTTTTGATAATCACGCCGCGTGCGAAGCGCTCGCGGAAATTCGTGATGGCTCCTTCGACCTCGACACGTTTAAGAAGAGCTGCGTGGATTCTCCCATCGATGTTGACGACGCCGAGGTCGTCATCGCCTTAGGCGCACTGGCGACGTCCCCGGCGGACAAACTTCCCGCTGGAGTCAGTGTCGAATCCGTTAAAGCACTGCGCACACCGCAGACTCGGGCCTGGCTGCGCAAGAAAATTAACACTGCGATGGAGCCCAATAATTCCCCGATCTATGCACTGTGGGAAACCACGGGTGAGTTAGATCTGTGGCTGCGCACGACGCGTGCTGTATTGCCCTAAACCGTTCTCTCTTGCCTCACACAGTGGCTGGGGTGTTGAGCTGCCGGGACCTAGCAGGTTTAGGCTTCGGCGCGTTAGACTGGTCGGCATGGCTTTTGCTGCTGAACACCCTATCCTGCCGGTCTCGGAACACCGTCCTGTCGGTGAAATCGAACGGCGCTCGGCCGATTTTCGTGTTGAATCAGAGTACCAGCCCGCCGGCGACCAACCTGCCGCCATCGCGGAACTGGATGAGCGGCTGAGTCGCGGCGAGCGCGACGTTGTGCTCATGGGTGCCACGGGTACTGGTAAGTCCGCTACTGCGGCGTGGCTCATCGAAAAACAGCAGCGCTCGACACTCGTGATGGCGCCGAATAAGACGCTGGCGGCCCAGTTGGCAAATGAGCTGCGCCAGCTCCTCCCGCACAACGCTGTTGAATACTTCGTTTCTTACTACGATTACTACCAACCGGAAGCCTATATCGCGCAGACGGATACCTACATTGAGAAGGATTCCTCCATTAATGAGGACGTGGAACGCCTGCGCCACTCCGCCACCTCGGCGCTTCTTTCCCGCCGCGACGTTGTCGTGGTGTCCTCTGTGTCCTGTATCTATGGCTTGGGCACGCCGCAGTCCTACCTCGACCGCTCTGTCGTGTTGGAGGAAGGGGAGGAGATTGACCGCGATCGCTTCCTGCGCCTGCTCGTGGATATCCAGTACGAGCGCAATGACGTGGGTTTTACCCGCGGAACCTTCCGCGTCAAGGGCGATACCGTGGATATCATCCCCGCCTATGAGGAGCGCGCGGTGCGCATCGAATTCTTCGGCGATGACGTGGACGAGCTCTACTACATCCACCCGTTGACGGGCGATGTTCTCGAGCGAGTCGACGAGGTGCGAATCTTCCCCGCGACGCATTACGTGGCGGGTCCAGAGCGCATGGCGCGGGCCATCGAGGACATCAAGGAAGAACTTGCGGAACGCCTCGCCGAGCTGGAGAACCGCGGCAAGTTGCTCGAAGCACAGCGCCTGCGAATGCGCACCGAATACGACCTCGAGATGATCGAGCAGGTGGGCTTTTGCTCCGGCATTGAGAACTATTCGCGCCACGTTGACGGGCGCCCCGCCGGTTCGGCGCCGGCGACGCTCTTGGATTACTTCCCAGAGGACTTCCTCACCATCATCGATGAGTCCCACGTGACCGTCCCGCAGATCGGCGGCATGTTTGAGGGTGATATGGCCCGCAAGCGCAACCTCGTGGAGTTTGGCTTCCGTTTGCCGTCTGCTGTGGATAACCGTCCGCTCACCTTTGATGAGTTCGAAGAGCGCGTGGGGCAAACGGTCTACATGTCGGCCACGCCTGGTGATTTCGAGATGACGGCCTCCGGCGGCGAGTTCGTGGAACAGGTCATTCGCCCCACCGGCCTGGTGGATCCCAAGGTGACGGTCAAACCCACCAAGGGCCAGATCGATGACCTTATCGATGAGGTCCGCTCCCGCACCGCTAAGCAGGAGCGTGTATTGGTCACCACCTTGACTAAGCGCATGGCAGAAGACCTCACTGATTACCTTCTGGAGCATGGCATCAAGGTGCGCTACCTCCACTCGGATATCGATACGCTGCAGCGCGTGGAGCTGCTGCGGCAGCTGCGCTTGGGTGAATTCGATGTGCTCGTTGGTATTAATCTGCTGCGCGAGGGCCTCGACCTTCCCGAAGTCTCACTCGTCGCTATTTTGGACGCAGACAAGGAAGGCTTCCTGCGTTCCACCACTTCGCTCATCCAGACAATTGGCCGCGCCGCCCGAAACGTGTCCGGTGAGGTCATCATGTACGCAGACAAGATTACGGACTCGATGCAGGAAGCCATCGAGGAGACTGAGCGCCGCCGTGAAAAGCAGATTGCCTATAACAAGGAACACGGCATCGACCCGCAGCCATTGCGCAAGAAGATCGCTGACATTTTGGACCAGGTCTACGACAACGCCGATGAACAGGAGCAGGGGGCGGACCCCACGGCAATCGTCGAGAAGCCCGATGTGTCTTCCATGGCTGCCGACGAGGTGCAGGCGCTTATCGACGACCTGACGACCCAAATGCGCGAAGCCGCCCGAGAGCTTAAATTCGAGCTGGCGGGGCGCTTGCGCGATGAAATCGCGGACCTGAAGAAGGAGCAACGTGGACTCAAAGAGGCCGGGATTTAACAGTCTGGGCCGGCGTACTGAGACCTCGTTAGTGCACTGGGCGGGTAACACCACACTCAGTGCCGGCAGCCGTGCCATACTGTTAGGGATTAACCACTAGTTATAAGGAGAATCATGCTGAGCTACAACGTCATCGCCGTGGGAACCGATGGATCACCGACATCCCTGCGTGCCGTCCGTTCTGCCGCATCTATGGCGCGTGCTTATGATGCGACGTTGATCATCGTGTCTGCTTTCTACAACCACTCCGGTTCGATGCTCGGCGCACCGAACGCAGAGGACGCCCGCGTGCCCGTTGTCAGCGAGGAAATGTCGGAGAATTTCCTCAACAATGCCGCGGAGATCGCGCACGGCGAGGGCGCGAAGCGCATCGAGATCATCGCTAAGTCTGGCGACCCTGTGAACTCACTCATCGAGGTGGGCAAGGACTATGACGTCGACTTGTTCGTGGTGGGTAACAAGGGAATCCATTCAGTTCGCGGCCGGGTATTCGGTTCCGTTGCGACGGAGCTAACCCGTAAGGCCCACGCGGATGTTGTGGTGGTCAACACCACTGAGTAAGCGCCGGGACCCAGTCGGGTGCACAGCACACGCGCTGATCGACGCGAACACGCCAGCGTTGTTAGACTAGCGGGTGCGCAAAAGCTTTTAGAATTTTGTTTAGCGGTGGCCTCAAGGTTGGGGCCCAGCGAAGAAAGGTCATCATGAGCGATTACAACAAGATCGTGGTCGGTACCGACGGTTCCAAGTCCTCCCTGCTCGCAGTGGAGCGCGCCGCCAAGATCGCCGCAGCCTTCGATGCCACCCTCATCATCGGTTGCGCCTACTACGAGAACCAGGAGCAAGCCTCCAAGACACTGCGCCAGGATTCAGTGACGATTCTCGGCGATGAGAAGGCTCAGGCCAACCTCGCCTCCGGTAAGGAACACGCAGAGAAGTTCGGCGTGACGAAGGTGGAGACCGCTGTGCGTCCGGGCACCCCGGTTCAAGCCCTGATGTCGATCGTCAACGACAACAAGGCTGACCTGCTCATCGTTGGTAACCGCGGAATTAATTCTTTGACCGGCCGTCTGCTCGGTTCGGTTCCGGCGGATGTCGCGCGTCAGTCTGATTGTGACGTCATGATCGTCCACACCGTGAACTAAGCCTTCTCGGGCTACGGCGCGCACACGCCCCAGAAACTTCTTCGTCGGAAGTCTCTGGGGCGTGTTTGCGCGTTGTGGTGCTTTTCTAAGAGCCGAACCGAAGCTTGCGATAGGCGCGGGCGAGGGCGTTACCGTCGGCGCCTTGAATGAGCGGGATATCGAAAGAAGACTCTTTGTTGACCTTGACCAAGGGAGCAAGCGAGCCATGGGAGAGCAGCTGCTCTTGTGGCGTGAGGTTGCGTATTGCTACCGCTGCCACACGGTCGGGATGCTCCGCCGCGGCGTCGGCATAAGTCAGAGGATCGTGCTGCCCATCATCACCGATGAGAAGCCAGCGCAATTTGGGGAAAGCAATGAACAAATTGCGCAGTTGGACGCGCTTGTGTTCTTGGCCATTGCGGAAAAGACCGGTGGGCGTTGGGCCCCAGTCGGTGAGCAACAGTGGGCCACGTGGGAAGCCGTTCTCCCCCATGAAATTGACCAAGGTGTCATAGGTATTCCACGCACCGGTGGAGAGGTAGACGAAGGGAACCTCTGGGTGCTGCTGAGAGATCTCCCGGTAGAAACTGGCCATGCCTTCGACGGGGGTTCGCGTATTGGTGCGCTTTACCCAGGAATTCCACGCTGCAATCATGGCTCGCGGCAGCCAGGTCACCATGATGGTGTCATCGATATCGCTGACCACACCGAATGTCGTGTCTTTGTCCACTATGAGGACTTCTGCGCTCACCTCGTCTGCGCCTTTGGCGCGAATGGTGACGTCGTGCCAGCCAGGTTCTAGCCCGTGATCATGGACGAGGACATCGATATAGCCGTTGTCGTTCGTGGTGCCCGGCACCGTCTTACCACCAACTGTTACTTCGACCTCGTGGTGCGTGACCTGGATGGTGAAGAATTGGCGGTATCCGCGTTGGGTCCACGTATCGCGTTCCTCAGCCTTGGGATCGTGCATGAGCACGCGGCCAAGCACATGGACAAAGTCCTCGTTGCCGTAGCCGGCATAGCCAGTAATGCTGGGTTGCCAGCCTTTGCGTGCGGAGTGCTTAAGTGAGAATGCATTCGCGGTGGATTCGACTTTGCGGGCGATATCGGAAAGTGCCATGCGCACCAGACTAACCGAAAACCTCCGCGTAACGGCCGGCGATGGTCAAGGACTGCGTCGCGCGCGTGAGGGCCACGTAGAGGTTGTGCAAACCTTGCGGTGATGCTGCCACGATGTCATCCGGGTTGACTACGGTGACGTGGTCAAACTCTAGTCCCTTGGTGTGCTCAACGTTGGCCGCCGTGATCACAGCCCGCAGGCGCCCTTCATCATCCTGGAAGGTAGCTGGCTCAAGGTCGTCCGTATCATCGCGCCAGATGACGTCCACGCCGTCGCGGACAGCGATACCTGGCGTCGCTTCGGGGTTGATGGATTCCAAGAGTTGATTGGCCAATTCGGTAATTGGGCGCGGGGTGCGGTAGTTGACGCTTAACCCGTGAAGCCGAAAGCGCTGGCCGACGAACGGCTCGAGCGTGTCCGCCCAATCATCGACGCCGGCAGGGGCACCGGTCTGGGATGTGTCGCCCACGAGAGTCATCCATCGCGAGGGGCTACGGCGAAAAATCATGCGCCATTCCATCGGGGTGAGTTCTTGGGCCTCGTCGACGATGACGTGCCCGTAGGCCCACGTGTAGTCCTCACGCGCGCGCTGGGCGGTGGTGCGGGAGTCCCGAACCTCGTGGCGTCGAGCGAGGTGCTCGGCGTCGATGACGTCGTGGGCAGAGAGAATCTCTGCTTCGAACATGTCGTCATCGTTGTCGGTGGAATCGGAAGAGCTCAGGATATCGAGTGCGTCTTCTGCCTCTGCGACCTGCTCGCGCCATTCTTTTTCTTCGGCGACACGTTCTGCTTCGGGGTCGGGCATGCCGATGAGAACCGCAAGTTCGTCGAGAAGCGCGGCGTCGGAAGGCGCCCAAGCTCGGCCGTCCTCACGGTAGAGCGCACTGCGGGTTTCATCATCATAGTCGCCGGCCGCCGAATCGATGCGTTCGGTGCTGCTGAGGAGATCGGCGAGGACATCGGTGGGTGTCAGGTGGGGCCAGAACTCGTCGATGAGCTCCAGCACCTGGGGTTCTTCCGCGAGGTCGTCGTGGAGCTGATCCACATCCGCGCGGGAGAGCAGGTTGTTGCCGCCGAGAGGGTCAGCGCCAATGCGTTCAGCCATCTGCTGGGCCAGTGACTCGGTGAGGTGTTCCGCAAACGCTGCCTGGGCATCGTTGTGTGGTTTGCGCGAGCGCCGTGCACGCGTCCGTGCTGCCTTGACCATCTGTGGGTCCACGGTGAGCTCGAGCCGATCGATTTCGAGCGTGCGCGATTGTTCCGGCAGGCGCTGATAGTCCTTCACCGCGTTGCCGAGGATCTCCACCATGGCCGCGGAACCCTTGATTTCGCGCGCGAGCAGGGACTCAGGGTGAGTAGCTTCAATGCCGGGGAAGAGGGAAGAGATGGTAGAAAGCACAACGCCGGTTTCACCAAGCTCCGGAAGCACCCGGGAGATGTACTCCAGGAAGGTGGAGTTGGGACCTACGATGAGCACACCCGTGGCGGCTAGCTGTTCGCGGTAGGTGTAGAGCAAATAGGCCACACGGTGCAGTGCCACCGCCGTCTTGCCGGTTCCTGGCCCGCCTTCGACCACCATGACGCCGCGCGTGCTGTCACGGATGATTTCGTCCTGCTCCCTCTGAATGGTTTCCACAATGGAAGGCATGTGCCCAGTGCGGGCCTGTTGCATGACGTGGTGGAGGGCGGACTCACTGGCAACGTCGCTGCTGTCGGTGTGTGACTCGCCTTCGAGAACTTCGTCGCTGATTCCGGTTACCGTGCGCCCAGTAGTCCTGATGTGCCGGCGGACGTGGACTCCCTCGGGGTGCGCGGTGGTGGCAAGGTAGAAAGGTCGCGCCATCGGGGCGCGCCAATCCAGAAGGAGCGTGCGGTAATCCTCCTCGCGGGCATCGAGCCCCATGCGGCCGATATAGCGGCGGTCTAGTCCCTCCGGGGTGGGGTTATCACCGGGCGCATCAATGTCGATGCGCCCAAAAACCAGTCCGAGTTGGGCGATGTTTAGACGGTCCAGCTTGGCCTGCAACCCGTGGTACTCGGTTTCGCGGCGCACCAGCGCATCGGCATCCGGGGTATGCGGATCGACGGCAGCCTGTACCTCATTGAGGCGCTCATTTGCGGCGTGAACCTCGTTATCGAGACGCGCAAAAAGGCCATCGACGTAGGCTTGCTCACTGGCAATCTCGGTGTGCGGATCGTTTGCTTGAGCACTAGGGTTTGCGGTGCGAGGCACGGATGAAGATTCAGACACAAGGCTCCTTGGGCGCGTTTGAAGGCTTCTCCTGGGTGGAAAAGAACAACGGCCCAGCATACTAGCTGAGCCGTTGTTGTCTCCACCGCTTCCATGTATCGCGGTGCGTTGCGGGGCTATCCGCAACTTTAGGCGACGTGCTTAGAGGCGGTCACCGAACTTCTTGAATGCCTTATCGAGCTTCTTGGATGCTTCCTTCTGCAGCTTTTCCGCGCGCTTGCGAGCCTTCTTCTGGGCGCGCTTGCTATCAAGCGAATCGGCCTTGGCCAGGGCCGCGTCAGCGCGGTCCTGAGCCTTGCCGGCCGCCTTGACGAGGCCCTTGCGAGCGGTAGCGGAGTTATCACGGGCAGCGTCGAGCCAGTCATCCTTGTTGTCCTCAATGAACTCGCGCGCGGTCTCGGCGGTGTCTTCCACGAAGGTGCGTGCGGACTCGAGGAAATCGCGTCCGGTGGACTCCCAGTCATCGCGGTTGTCCTCGACGTAGTCCTTGGCGGTCTCGAACCAGTCATTGGCCTTGGCCGTGACATCAGAAGAAATCTCATTGGCGCGGGTGGAGAAGTCATCCGCAAACTTCTGCTGCTCGGACTTGCCCGGCAGCGCCTGCTGGATCTTCTTGTTCGCGCGCTCGGAAGCCTTGGCAGCGCGCCAACGCACAGATGGCTTACCTTCGGTGTCCTGGGTGACGATGGCCAGGGCGCCGAGCAGAGCGGTGTTGGTAATGAAGCCGTTGCGCTGTGCTTCCTTTTCTTCCTTGGAATCTGCGGTCCAGAAAGCATTTCCAACCAAGTTGGGGACGTGAGTCAGCGCCAGCACAGCAGCGGAGGTGCGCGGTGCCTTGCCCAGCGCCAAGCTGGTGCCCGCGGCGGTCTTTGCGCCGCCGAGCGCGCGGGTAACCAGCTCGGGGTCGTTAGGGATGTAGCCTGCATACTCGCGCGGCAGCACCTTGCGCAGGCGCTTGAGCACGGACTCGGTGTCCGCGACGTGCTCCGAGGTGTTGCGGAGCGTATCCACACCATCCCAGATGAACACGGAGGCCAGCATAGGACGGGCAAACTTACGAATCATGACGTGCTCCATTCGATAGATCTGTAAAGACGTTCGTCACACCATAGTACGCGGGTTAAACAACTGCTGCTGTGAGGGCAGCAGCTAACACGTCGTTACCAACGCCGCTCCCACCACTCGTCCAGATGCGGGCGCTCTGCGCCGAGCGTTGTGGGCTCTCCGTGCCCAGGGCGGACGATCGCTTCGTCAGGGTAAACGTCAAAGAGCCGCTGCGTGACATCCTTGTACAGGCGCACGAAGTCACCTTCCGAGGTGGTTTTCCCTACGCCGCCGGGGAAGAGGGAATCGCCGACGAAGAGGTTGGTGACACCGTCAATCTCCGCTGCAACCGCTGCACCGCCTGGAGTGTGTCCGCGCAAAATGATGACGGGTAGGTCGAAGCCGGCAAAAGGCAGGGTATCGCCATGCTCGAGCTCCACGTCGACGGGCGCGGGCAGGGCAGGGGAGTCGAGGAAAGAGGCATAGTGCACGGCGCCGGTTGTGTCCAAGGCTTCTTTCAATGCACGCACGTGGTCCCAGTGGCGGTGGGTGGTAAGCACGGAGGTGATCTTTACTCCGTTATCTGCGGCTAGAGAAAGAAGCGCGGGGGCGTCAGCGGAGGCGTCGATAAGCAGCGCTTCCTCGCCCGCACACAGTAGGTAGCAATTGTTGTCCATGTCGGACACGGAAATTTTATGAAGCTCAAGCGCGTTGTTCATAAGTCCAACCATACGGGTACATTCTGATTGAGAACTCTCTGAACACACATACATTTGTGTAGGAAGGCAGCAACTAGTGGCTGATCGTTTGGTCGTACGAGGTGCGCGTGAGCACAACCTCAAGGGCGTGGATATCGATATTCCGCGCGACAAATTGGTGGTGTTTACCGGCCTATCTGGCTCGGGCAAGTCCTCGCTTGCTTTCGACACCATCTTTGCCGAGGGCCAGCGGCGCTACGTTGAGTCCTTGAGTTCCTATGCGCGCATGTTCCTTGGCCAGATGGATAAGCCGGACGTTGAGTTCATTGATGGGCTTTCTCCGGCGGTGTCCATTGACCAAAAGTCCACCAACCACAACCCGCGCTCAACAGTGGGAACCATCACCGAGATCTATGATTACCTGCGTCTGCTCTTCTCCCGCGCGGGCACGGCGCACTGCCCTCAGTGCGATGCCGTCATTGAGCGTCAAACCCCACAGCAAATCGTGGATGAGGTTTTAAGCCACGAGGAGAAGCTTAAGTTTCAGGTCCTCGCACCGGTAGTGCGCCGCCGTAAAGGCGAGTTCGTTGACCTCTTCGCGGACCTCGCGGCGCAGGGATACTCCCGCGTCCGGGTGGATGGTGAGCTCCACCAACTCAGTGATCCGCCCAAGCTGAAGAAGCAGATTAAGCATGACATCGACGTCGTCGTGGATCGCTTGCAGGTCAAGGCTTCCCAAAAGCAGAGGCTGACGGATTCCGTGGAGACTGCTCTGCGCTTGGCTGATGGCCTGGTAACCCTGGATTTCGTCGACCGGGAAGAGCTCACTCACACCTACTCGGAGAAGGCCGCCTGCCCCAACGGCCACACGCTGACCATTGAGGAATATGAGCCGCGCGCCTTCTCCTTCAACGCACCTTTCGGTTCCTGCCCGGTGTGTGACGGTTTGGGCACCCGCCTTGAGGTCGACGTTGATCTGCTGATCCCAGACCCGGATGCTCCGGCTGTGGAGGCTATCCAACCGTGGACGTCGAGTCCCAATGCGAGGTACTTCGTCAAGCTTGTCGAAGGCCTAGCGAAGGCCCTGGACTTCGAGCCCCGCACTCCGGTTTCTGAGTTGACCGAGGAGCAGCGCCACGCCTTGATTTATGGCACTGACGTGGAAGTCAGCGTGCGCTACAAGAATCGCTATGGCCGCCAACGCAATTGGTCCGCGCCTTTTGAAGGTGCCATCGGATTCCTGGAGCGCAAGCTTGATCAGGCTGATTCCGAATCGCAGAAGGACCGCCTGCTTCAGTACACCCGTCGCGTTCCTTGTAATGCCTGCAACGGCACGCGCCTCAAGCCCGAAATCCTGGCGGTGCGCTTGGCCTCGACCGCACACGGTGAGCAGTCCATCGCGGGCCTGACGGCACTGTCCATCGAGGAGGCAGCAGAATTCCTCGACTCGCTTGTTCTGGGCCACCGCGAGGAGATCATCGCTGGTGCTGTACTAAAGGAAATCCAGGCGCGCTTGCGCTTTCTTCTCGACGTCGGTCTGAACTACCTCACCCTCGACCGCGGCGCCTCCACGCTGTCCGGTGGTGAAGCGCAGCGCATCCGCCTCGCCACACAGATCGGTTCCGGCCTGGCGGGAGTTCTCTACGTGCTCGATGAGCCCTCCATCGGCCTACACCAACGCGATAACCAGCGCCTCATCGCCACGTTGAAGCGCTTGCGCGATATCGGAAACACCTTGATCGTGGTGGAGCACGATGAAGACACCATTCGGGAGGCGGACTGGCTTGTCGACGTAGGACCGCGCGCCGGCGAGTACGGCGGAACGGTGGTCTATCAGGGTGAACCCGCCGGTATCGAAGCCGTGGAGGAATCGCTCACTGGGCAATACCTCTCGGGCAAGAAGAAGCTCGCTGTTCCCGATACGCGCCGTGCGATCGATCCTGAGCGCATGCTCAAGGTGGTCGGCGCCCGTGAGAATAACCTCAAGGGCATTGACGTGGAGATCCCCCTGGGCGTCCTCGTCTGCGTTACAGGCGTGTCCGGCTCCGGTAAGTCCACCGTGGTCAACCAAATTCTGGCCAAGACGCTGGCCAACAAGCTCAACCGCGCCCGCCAAGTGCCGGGGCGAGCCAAGCGCGTCGAGGGCGTGGAGCACCTAGACAAACTCGTGCAGGTGGACCAGAGCCCTATCGGGCGCACCCCGCGCTCAAACCCAGCGACGTACACAGGGGTCTTCGACAAGATCCGCAACCTCTTCGCGGAAACCCAGGAGGCCAAGGTTCGCGGCTACAAGCCGGGCCGCTTCTCCTTCAACGTCAAGGGCGGACGCTGCGAAGCGTGCCAAGGTGACGGCACCATCAAGATTGAGATGAACTTCCTGCCCGATGTCTACGTGCCCTGTGAAGTATGCGAGGGCGCACGCTATAACCGCGAGACCCTGGAGGTTCTTTACAAGGGCAAGAACATTGCTGAGGTCCTCAATATGCCGATTTCAGAGGCCGCAGAGTTCTTTGAGCCTATCACCTCGATTCACCGTTATCTCAATACCTTGGTGGAGGTGGGCCTTGGATACGTCCGCCTGGGTCAAGCCGCTACAACACTTTCCGGCGGTGAAGCACAGCGCGTGAAGCTGGCATCTGAGCTACAAAAGCGCACGAATGGGCGCACGGTCTACATCTTGGATGAGCCGACGACGGGCCTGCACTTTGAGGACATCCGCAAGCTCATGCTCGTCATCCAGGGTCTGGTGGATAAAGGCAACTCCGTTATCATCATCGAACACAACCTGGACGTCATTAAGGCCGCGGATTGGATCGTTGACATGGGCCCCGAGGGCGGCTCCGGCGGCGGTACCGTCGTGGCTCAGGGCACACCAGAAGATGTGGCACAGGTGGAAGGCTCCTATACGGGAGGGTTCCTCAAGGAGATGGTGTGATGGTAGGGCAGAAGCTCACGCACGCGGCTGCGCTGGCTCTCGGTCTTGCCGTGGCTACAACTGCGGCGGGCTGTTCTGCCCCGGATAGGGACGCAGTGCAGGAAGCTCCAGAAACATCTAGTGAGGGGGTTAAGGACAGCTACGACCTCGATGCGGAGCTGCGCGCCGTCGTCGCAGACGTCGAAAGTGAGTATGACGTTCAAGCTGGAGTGTCAGTGGCGGATCGACAGGGAACATTCAACGCTGGACTAAGGGGCGAAGAGCCTGCATGGTCAACCGTAAAGGTGCCGATCGCCATCGCGGCTTTGCGCGACGAGGCTAGCCCTGAGCTTGTGGACCTCGCCATTAAGGAATCGGACAACGATGCCGCCTACGCACTGTGGTCCCACGTTCGTTGGACCGAGGGGGACGCGGGAAGCGCAGTGAAGGCTCTCTTGAAGGAATATGACTCATCCGGCGAATTTGAGGAACCATTTGGATATTCCACGTGGTTGCTTGAAGAGCAGGCCAAGTTTGGCGCACACTTGCCGTGTATCCCCGAAGCCGCGCAGGTTTATGACGCGATGGATGACATCGTGGAATGGCAAGACAATGGACTCGACCGCCTCCCGCATACCCGGGCCAAAGGCGGCTGGGGGCTTTCCGAGGAGGACAATGGGTATACTCACCGCCAGATTGGGGTCCGGGAGACCGAGGGGGCCGGTGAGGATGCCGATGGCGCGGTGGGATTGGCCATTGAGGTCACCATGCCCGGCGACTACGCCGAGGAGGCTATACCCGCTCTTAACTTGCTTGCTGCAGGCGTATGCCGTGTTGTCACCGAGGCGCTGGGGGAGGGCGCGCTAAAGCCCTTGGTTGGTTGTGCGCGGCCTGGCGCAGCGCCGAGGGCTGGGGAGGCGTCGGCAAGCGCAGCGTCGAAGAGGCAAGGTGCGTCAGCCGAACCAACAACTAACTCACCTGCACGCCGATTTGGTGATTGATGCATGTGGTGTTAAAGTAGTGCGCACTACCGCCCGTAGCGCCTCCTCCAGGAGGTACTTGGGCCGCAAGCGGAGTTTCTCCCACCTGAGGCCGCGTAGGAATCACCATTCCAGCGCAGGATAAAGGTTAAGAGTAGGCGCCACATGGTGGTGCGTGCTTGAAAAAGAAACTCCCGGATGCCACTGGCGCCGGGATTTATTCGTTTGTGGCCTCGGTAGGCACACTACTAGCCCCACAATCGAGGAGAACCACAATCAGCGCTGAAGCTCGCATTAATGAGCGCATCCGAGTACCCGAGGTCCGTCTTGTTGGCCCCGGTGGTGAACAGGTGGGCATCGTCCGTACTGACGATGCTCGCAAGCTCGCGTACGAAGCGGATCTTGACTTGGTCGAGGTTGCACCGAACGCGAAGCCGCCCGTAGCCAAGATCATGGATTACGGCAAGTTTAAGTACGAGCAGGCCCAGAAGGCCCGCGAGTCCCGTAAGAATCAGCAGCAAACTGTGGTGAAGGAACAGAAGTTCCGTCCGAAGATTGATGATCACGATTACGAGACGAAAAAGGGCAACGTGGTGCGCTTCCTGGAGAAGGGTTCCAAGGTAAAGGTGACCATCATGTTCCGTGGCCGCGAACAGTCGCGTCCGGAGCTGGGTTTCCGCCTGTTGGAGCGTTTGGCTGACGACGTCGCAGAGGTCGGCGTTGTGGAGTCGCGTCCCAAGCAGGATGGTCGCAACATGACCATGGTTCTTGGACCCGTCCGCAAAGGCAAGAAGTAGACCACGCTCCACTTAGGATTTAAGGATTTAATTCTCATGAAGCAGAAGACTCACAAGGGCACCGCCAAGCGCATCAAGGTGACTGGCTCCGGCAAGCTGCGCCGCGAGCAGGCTAACCGCCGCCACCTCCTGGAGGGCAAGCCGTCCAAGCGTACCCGTCGTCTGAAGGGCACCGAGGACGTCGCCAAGGCAGATACCAAGCGCGTCAAGCGCCTTCTCGGCCGCGCATAGTCAGCGCCGAAACTCCCATCCCCACACACTCACAATCAAGATAAGGAAGTATTACTGTGGCACGAGTAAAGCGCTCAGTTAACGCCAAGAAGAAGCGTCGCGCAATCCTGAAGTCCGCTAAGGGCTACCGCGGTCAGCGCTCCCGCCTTTACCGTAAGGCCAAGGAGCAGTGGCTGCACTCCATGACTTACGCTTACCGCGATCGTCGCGCCCGTAAGTCCGAGTTCCGCAAGCTGTGGATCCAGCGCATCAACGCTGCTGCTCGTATGAACGACATCACCTACAACCGCCTGATCCACGGCCTGCGCCTGGCTGAGATCGAGGTTGACCGCAAGATCCTCGCCGAGCTTGCAGTTAATGACTTCGAGGCTTTCTCCGCACTGTGCGAGGCTGCTAAGGCTGCACTTCCGGAGGACGTCAACGCTCCGAAGGCTGCCTAAGCACCGCGCGTAGACGCCAGATGAACCCACCGCCCCTGATGAAGGGACGGTGGGTTTTGTCGTTGCGGGAGTAATGCCCGCAAGAACCCTTAAGCCCTGCTTCTCCCGAGGGATTGTGTTACATTGCACAGTACTGTCATGAAAGCCGTCTGCCCTTAGTCCTTGGGGCTGGCCAGAGATACATGGTGTGAAGGAGAGAAGAGAAATGACCAACCCGAACAACGCTTATCAGCCCAATGGCGGCGCTTCTAATGGAGGACAGCCGCAACAGGCAAACCCCTTCGGGTCTTCGAACGACCAGTACGGATATAGCGCGGCCCCGTATGGTGGTTCGCAGCCGGCTCAGAATGTTCCAGCGCAGCAGGACGCTTACCAGTCACACTACGGCCAGCAGCCACAGGCTGGAGGAGAGCAAAAGTCATGGGTAGTAGCACTGCTCTTGTGCTTCTTCTTGGGTGAATTGGGAGTTCATAACTTCTACCTCGGCCGCACGAAGCGCGGTATGTGGCAGCTGGCTCTTGCCGTCGTCGGCCTTATTACTTCCTTTATCATCATTGGTATTTTCCTCGTCGCTGGATTGGTGATCTGGAAGTGGGTTGAGCTCGTGTTCATCGCCGGTGGTTTCTCCAATTACGATAAGGACGCAAACGGCGTACCGCTGAAGAAGTAACCGTCTGCAGAGAATCGCGGAGAACTCTTATCCCGCTTGCCCGCCCGAACGTGGTGGGCAAGCGGGACTTTTCAATGTGAAGCTCGGTCGGTACCGTCACATACATGGATCTGGATTTCTCCTCTGCTTTTACCGAACGCACGCCGCGCGTAGTCAATGCGGCCAAGCTGCACCGCGCGGCCAACCGTCGTAAGGCGGAGCGCTTCATCATCGAGGGCGAAAACGCTGTGGACGCGGCGGTGTCCACGGGAGCGGCGACCGACGTCTTCGTGACGGAAAGAGCCGCCGAGCGCTTCGCCCACATCGTGCAAGCCTGCGGATATATGGACGTCTATGTCCACCCCATCACGGATAAGGCGGCCAAGCACCTGTCTGATACCGCGACGAGCACCGGGCTCTTCGCCGTGTGCCGCCCCGTCCTGTGGAGCGCCGACAAGATTCTGGCGGGCAAACCACAGCTGGTCTCAGTCCCAGTGCTGACGTCTGAGCCTGGCAACGCAGGTACCCTGATTAGGACTTCGGACGCCATGGGGGCGGACGGTGTCATCTTCGCCGGTGAGGCGGTCGACCCTTTGGGCTGCAAGGTCGCGCGCGCGTCGGCGGGGTCGCTGTTTCATGTACCCGTTGCTCGCGATCCCAACATCAAGGACGTCCTGGGCAAGCTGCGCTCTTCCGGGATGCAGGTGCTAGCCACGGCTGCTGATGGTGAAGTAGATCTAGCTGAGGCAGATCTGAGCCAACCCACCGCCTGGTTATTCGGTAACGAAGCACATGGACTGGGCGAGCTCTTGGATGAAGCTGACATGCGTGTGCGCATTCCGATTCTTGGGCGTGCAGAGTCACTCAACCTGGCTACGGCCGCCAGCATTTGTCTTTATGAATCAGCCAAGCAACAGAACAGCTAGCTCTGCTCTGTGACTAGGGCTGGTGGCCACAGTAGTCGTTAAGCACGGTAAGATAGCTCGCGTTAGTTTTTGTGCGAGAAGAAGGTAATCAAGGCACGTGTCCGATACACCTCAGATCGAATTGACCGAAGAGGCCCTGGGGGCCGCCGCGGAGAAGGCCATTGCCGCCTTCGAGGCTGCATCCGACCTCGACGAGCTCACCTCCGCCCGCCGCGAACACCTTGGTGACGGTGGCTATATTCCGCAGGCCCGCCAGTCGCTGGGCCAGTTGCCCAAGGATCAGCGCAAGGACGCCGGTCGTGCCGTAAACATGGCCCGCGGCAAGGTGGAAAAGCGCTTTGCACAGATTCGTGAAGTGCTGGAGCAGGAGGCTCGCGCCGCTCAGCTGAAGGCGGAGAAAGTCGACGTTACCGTCCCCACCACGCGGGCGCAGACTGGTGCTTTGCACCCTATTACCGCGTTGTCGGAGCGCATCGCCGACATCTTCGTGGGCATGGGCTGGGAGATTGCCGACGGCCCGGAGGTTGAGGCCGAGTACTTTAACTTTGATGCGCTGAACTTCAAGCCCGATCACCCTGCGCGTACGTTGCAGGACACTTTCCATGTGGGCAAGGAAGGCTCCAAGCAGGTCTTGCGTACGCATACCTCGCCGGTGCAGGTACGCACGATGCTTGAGCGAGACGTACCGCTGTACATCGCTTGCCCGGGTCGCGTTTTCCGCACCGACGAACTCGATGCCACCCATACTCCGGTCTTCCACCAGGTGGAGGGCCTAGCAGTGGACAAGGGGCTGACCATGGCCCACCTTCGCGGCACCCTGGAGCACCTAGCCAAGGTTCTTTTTGGCCCCGAGACCACCACCCGCATGCGCGTGAACTACTTCCCGTTCACCGAGCCCTCGGCCGAGGTCGATGTGTGGTTCCCGAATAAGAAGGGCGGCGCCGGCTGGATCGAGTGGGGCGGCTGCGGCATGGTCAACCCCAACGTTCTGCGTGCCGTGGGCATCGACCCCGAGGAGTACACAGGTTTCGCCTTCGGCATGGGCCTTGAGCGCACCTTGCAGTTCCGCAATGGTCTGACCGATATGCGTGACATGGTTGAAGGCGATGTTCGCTTCACCCTGCCCTTCGGCGTGCAGGCATAGGAACCCAGAGAAAGGATAGAGAGAAAACAATGCTTATTTCCCAAGACTGGGTTACCCGCATCCTGGGCACCGCGAATTCCGGCTGGAGCGTACCTTCCGAAGAGTTGGACTCCGGCTTTGTTCGCGTTGGTTTTGAAACCGAGGGATTTGAGGCCCTCCCAGAGACGACCGGCCCGCTGGTCATTGGCCAGGTCGTCGAGATTGAAGAGCTCACGCAGTTCAAGAAGCCAATCCGTTATTGCCAGGTCAACGTTGGCCACGCAAATGGCACCGGCGAGCTGCAGGGCATCATCTGTGGCGCCCGCAATTTCCGTCTCAATGACTATGTCGTGGTCTCTCTCCCAGGTGCTGAGCTGCCCGGCGGCTTCAAGATTGCTGCTCGCGAGACTTATGACCACATCTCCAACGGCATGATGTGCTCCGCCGCTGAGCTCGGGTTCGGCGACAAGGCCAACGGCATTATCGTTCTAGGGGACGAGGTGGCGGACAAGGTCGGCGAGGACGCCCGCCCCATCATCGGTCTGGCTGATACTGCCTTCGACGTCAACATCACCCCGGATCGCGGCTACGCCCTCTCCGCGCGCGGTTTGACCCGCGAGGTGGCTTCGGCGTTTGACCTCACCTTCCCGGACGTGGCCCAGGACCCGAGCGCGGCCGGTGTAGATATCTCTGCTGTTCCTCAGGCACAGGGCGCGCTTATCGACGTTGACCTGCGCGAGGAAACCAAAGCCCAGCGCTTTGGTCTGCGCAAGGTCAGCGGCATCGACCCCGCTGCCCGAACCCCATTTTGGATGGAGCGCGAGCTCATGTTGTCCGGCCAGCGCAGCGTCAACGTGGCCACCGACGTCACGAACTACGTCATGCTGTTGCTGGGTGCCCCGATGCACGCCTTCGATGCCAATGTGATCAGCGGCAACCTCGTGGTGCGCAATGCCGCAGAAGGGGAGAAGTTCGAGACCCTAGATCACGTCAAGCGTGAGCTGTCGGCTGGTGACGTGGTCATCTGTGATGACAACGGCATTCAGTCCCTCGCCGGTGTCATGGGCGGTACGACCTCAGAGATTTCCGATGAGACCACGGATGTCTACTTCGAGTCCGCCATCTGGGATCCGATCACCGTGGCCCGGACCTCTCGCCGTCACAAGCTTTCCTCTGAGGCGTCCCGCCGCTTCGAGCGCGGCGTCGACCCGGCCATCGTCGAGGTCGCCCTCGACGTTGCCTGCGCGCTACTGCAGCAGATTGCTGGCGGCACCATCGAGGCTGGCAGGACGCTCGTGGGAGACGTCGCCAAGCGCGAGCCCATCACCCTGCGCACCGCCAAGCCCAGCGAATACGCCGGCGTGCAGTACTCCCGCGACACCATTATCCAGCGCCTGCGCGAGGTGGGCTGCGACGTCACCGACAACGGTGATGAGCTGCAAGTTACCCCGGCGACGTGGCGCACGGATATCTCCATGGACGTCGACCTCATTGAGGAAGTCCTGCGCCTAGAAGGGCTAGAGGACATTCCCACTGTGCTGCCGACCCCGGCAGGCGGTCGCGGTCTGACGCCGGCCCAGAAGCGCCGCCGCGCTATTGGCCACGCTTTGGCCTATGCCGGTTATGCCGAGGTCTTGCCGGCGCCGTTTATCCCGAACGACACCTTTGATACATGGGGCTTGGACAAGGAGGATCCGCGACGTAAGACGGTGGCCGTGCAGAATCCTCTCGAGTCCGACAAGGCCATTCTGTCCACGACGTTGCTCCCGAACCTTCTTGAGGCCATCGCCCGCAACGTGGCCCGTGGCCGAAGCGACCTTGCCCTTTTCGGCCTCCAGCAGGTGGCATTCAAGCGCGCTGATGTGTCGCCGATGCCTTCGGTGGAGTCCCGCCCGGAGGAGTCCGTCGTGGCTGAGCTTTTGGAGTCCCTGCCTCTGCAGCCGCTGCACGTGGCTACGGTAGCTACCGGCAACATTGAGCACGAAGGTCCGTGGGGGACCGGCCGCGCGTATAGCTATGCAGATGCGATCGAGTCTGCGCGCCAGGTGGCTCGTTCCGCTGGTGTTGACGTTGCAGTTAAGGCAGCCGAACAGCTTCCGTGGCACCCGGGTCGCTGTGCCGCAATTGTCCTCGCCGATGATGAAGAGCAGGTCGTGGGTTATGCGGGTGAGCTGCACCCGCAGGTTCTTGAGGCTTTGGAGCTTCCTGCACGCACGTGTGCCATGGAGCTCGATGTCTCAGCACTGCCGTTGGAGGAAAAGTTCCCGGCACCTGTGCTGTCCTCCTTCCCGGCCCTGCACCAAGACATCGCGTTGGTCGTCGATGATGCCACCCCGGCTGAAGAGGTTCGTAAGGTCGTTGAGGAGGGCGCCGGTGAGCTGCTGGAGTCCGTGGAGCTTTTCGACGTCTTCCGGGGCGAGCAGCTTGGTGAGGGCAAGAAATCCCTTGCTTTCCAGCTTCTTTTCCGTGCGGATGACCGCACGCTGACCGATGAGGAAGCGAACCAGCATCGTCTCGCCGCTGCGGAGCTGGCAAAGCAGCGTCTCGGCGCACAGATGCGGGCTTAGCGTATCGGCATCTATTAATTCATCAACCCGGTTCACCCTGCAGGTGGGCCGGGTTTCCCTTTGCGCAAGCGTGCGAAGGCGTGGGGAAAGATCCCCCAGCACTGGTAGGTGTGTGGCTTGGCTCATAGCCTCAGAGGTGCAGCGTTTCCAACCCCCGAAAGGATTGTCTACACCATGCGTCTGTTGTCCCGTCTTACCGCCACCGCCGCCGTTGCCGGTGCACTCACAATTGCCCCGCATGCCTCCGCCGACCTGTCTCAAGGCTTCTCCAATGCCGATGGCACCGTCAACTGTGAAAGCGCGAATATCGAAGGAACCTACGTAGCATGTTTGTCCGAAGGCGCACGAGCTACCAGCCCGCAGTGCAACCCGCCGGGCCAACTGGCACCGCGTTTTATTTACCATGCAGGCCGCTCTAAAGCTGATTGCTTCAACCAAGGGCTTACGACCACGAATTTCAAGCGTCTGCAGCCAGGCCAAGTTCACCAATTCAATGAAGTCACCGCTATCGCCGATGCGCAGGGCGGCATCCACTTCGTTGGCCCACAGGGCTACCTAGGCTACGCAGGAAAGAAGGCCGTATCTGGTTCGGAAGGACTGGGGGACGTCTCTTCCCGTGTCATGTAGTCCAAATGCAGCCCTCGTTTCATAAAAGGGCCCGGAGTTAGCCGGCCCCGCGTCACTCCTATTTCCTATTCCAAAGCTCGGATTCTCGCACTGTACCGCGAGAATCCGAGCTTTGCCGTTTATGGAATGAAGAAATACGGCGGCTGTTTTTCTTGAATAACATACGGCGGACTGCATTATTTGCTAGGGTGGCTGCATGAGTATTTCAGTAGCAATCGCCGGAGCCACAGGTTATGCAGGGAGCGAAATTCTACGCCTCGTGCTGTCGCACCCAGCGTACCTTTCAGGTGATCTGCGCATTGGCGCGCTCACGGGACACTCTAATGCTGGCGGGCGAGTCTCCGAACTCATGCCGCATCTGCCGCAGTTGGCAGACCGTGTCATCGAGGACACCACCCCAGAAGTCCTCGCCGGCCATGACATCGTATTCCTCGGTTTGCCGCACGGGCATTCGGCGGAGATTGGCCGTCAGCTGGGGGAGTCCGTCACCGTCATCGATTGTGCCGCCGATTTCCGCCTCCGCAACAAAGAAGATTGGGATGCATTCTATGGCGGTGAGTATGCCGGCGCGTGGCCCTACGGGATCCCGGAAGTTCCCGGCAACCGCGAGAAGCTCCAGGGCAGCAACCGCGTCGCTGTTCCAGGGTGTTTTCCCACCACGATTACCCTGGGGGCCCTTCCTGCCGTGGCGCAAGGGCTAATTGAGCCGGACCTGTCCGTCATCGCGATTACCGGTGTATCCGGAGCCGGTAAGAAGGCCTCCGTAGCTCAGTTGGGCGCGGAGACAATGGGCAACCTCAAGGCCTACAAGCCGGGTGGCACCCACCGCCACACCCCGGAAGTACTGCAGAACCTGCACCCCTTTACTCAGGAGCCGGTGTCCGTGAGTTTTACTCCAGTGCTTGCCCCTCTGCCGCGCGGCATTTTGGCCACGATTACGGCGCCGCTGAAGGGGGGCGTCGACAAGCGCCGTGTTGCCCAGGCTTTCCGTGAGTTCTACGCCGACGAGCCATTTTGCCTTGTGCTTCCGGAAGGCCAGCAACCGCAAACCCAGAACGTGGTGGGCAGCAACATGGTTCATATTCAGGCACACGTGGATGAGCGCGCTAACCGTCTTGTCATCACTGCGGCTTTAGACAACCTATGCAAGGGCACCGCCGGCGCGGCCGTTCAGTGCATGAACCTCACCTTGGGCTGGGAGGAAACTCTGGGCCTGCCGCAGGCAGCCGTCGCCCCCTAGATAGCCAAATACTCGCCCGCGCGTTCCTCGCGCCACCCAATCCCGCTGGAACTGTAGTTCCGCTAAGACAAGGAGAAACTAGAAATGATTACTGCACCCGCCGGCTTCCTCGCTGGCGCCACGACGGCTGGGATTAAGCCCTCCGGAAAGCCGGATATGGCCCTTGTGGTCAATCAAGGTCCCAACTTTGATGCAGCCGCAGTGTTTACCCGTAACCGCGTGGTGGCCGCTCCCGTGAAGCTTTCCCGTGCAGCAGTAGCGGACGGTGCCATCCAAGCCGTCATTTATAACTCAGGCAACGCGAATGCCTGCAACGGCGTGCAAGGGGACAAGGATGCGGCGGCGATGGTAGCCGCTGTCTCCGAGCACACAGATATCCCCGCAGCCAACATCGCGGCGTGCTCGACGGGTCTTATCGGAGAGCTGCTTCCCATGGAGAAGGCATTGGCCGGTATTGAAGCGGTTGCCGGGGATCTCGGTTCTGATGAATCGCACGGTCAGGCCGCCGCGGAGGCAATCATGACCACCGATACCGTGGTCAAAGAATCGCTCTTTAAGGCCGAGGGCTGGAGCATGGGCGCCATGGGCAAGGGTGTGGGCATGATGGCTCCCTCTCTGGCCACCATGTTGGTATGCGTGACGACGGATGCCGTGGCCTCTCCACAAGCCCTGCACTCCGCCCTGCAGACCGCTAGTGATCAGACCTTCAACACGCTTGACGTTGACGGCTCGACCTCCACCAATGACACGGTCATCATCCTGTCCTCTGGCGCTTCCGATGTTGAGCCTAGCCAGGAAGAGCTGGATGCTGCTGTTCTGGCGGTGTGTTCCGATATCGCGGATCAGCTCCAGGCAGATGCCGAGGGTGTGACCAAGCGCGTGAAGATCACGGTCGAAGGAACCTCCACCGATGAACAGGCGCTGAACGCCGCGCGCACCTTGGGGCGCGACAACCTTTTCAAGTGTGCGATGTTCGGCTCGGATCCCAACTGGGGTCGCGTGCTCGCCGCAGTTGGCATGGCAGAGGCTGATATGGATCCGGAGAACATCTCGGTGTTCTTCAATAACCAGGCTGTGTGCGTTGGGTCCACCGGCGCGCCCGGCGCGCGTGATGTTGACCTTTCCGGGGCTGACATTGACGTACGCGTTGACCTAGGTACTGGTGGAAGCGGTACCGCTTTCGTGCGCACCACCGACTTGTCCCACGACTACGTGGAAATCAACTCCGCGTACAGCTCCTAAGAGAAACAGGGAGGAAAGATGATTCAGGGACTCAGCAATGTAGACCGCGCTACTGTGCTCGCGGAAGCCTTGCCGTGGCTGCAGCACTACCGCGACAAGATCGTCGTCGTGAAGTACGGTGGCAACGCGATGGTGGATGACTCGCTCAAGGCCGCCTTCGCCGCCGACATGGTTTTCCTGCGCACCGTGGGCGCTAAGCCCGTGGTGGTGCACGGCGGGGGCCCGCAGATCAATGAGATGCTGGGCAAGCTGGGCATTGAAGGAGAATTCAAGGGCGGTTTCCGCGTGACCACCCCGGAAATCATGGATGTGGTTCGCATGGTTCTTTTCGGCCAGGTGGGTCGCGGTCTGGTGAATCTCATCAACTCCCACGGTCCCTACGCCGTGGGAACCTCCGGTGAGGACGCGGGTCTGTTTAAAGCCCGCAAGCGGTTTGTCGACGTCGACGGCGAGCCCACCGATATCGGCATGGTGGGAGACATCGTCAGCGTCGATCCCTCCGCCGTCATGGACATCATCGAGGCTGGACGCATTCCAGTGGTCTCGACTATCGCTCCCGGAAATGACGGCGAGGTCTACAACATCAACGCGGATATCGCAGCCGGTGCATTGGCACGAGCACTGGGTGCTGAGCGCCTTGTCATCCTCACCAATGTGGAGGGCCTGTACACCGACTGGCCCAATCGCGATTCACTGGTGTCGAAAATTGAGGTCGACAAACTCAAAGCCCTGCTCCCAGGCCTGGATTCGGGCATGATTCCGAAGATGGAGTCCTGCCTTATGGCTGTCGAGGGAGATGTGAGCGCCGCCCACGTCATCGACGGGCGTATCGCCCACGCCGTGCTACTAGAGCTGCTCACTACGGGCGGCATCGGCACGATGGTGCTGCCCAATGATTACAACCGTGAGGACTACCCAGAAGGCACGATCTTTAGGAAGGACGATAAGAAATGACCGCGCAGACCACACTGACGCAACGGTGGGGAGAGGTGTTAAGCAACACCTACGGCACCCCACCCGTGGCCATCGTGTCCGGCAAGGGCGCCACGGTGACCGATGAAGACGGTAAAGAATACATCGATATGCTCGCCGGCATTGCTGTGAACTCGCTGGGCTATGCCCACCCGGCCATCGTCGAGGCGGTCAGCGCTCAGGTGGCGACCGTTGGGCATGTCTCCAACCTCTTTGCCAGCAAACCCGTCGTCGAGGCTGCGGGCAAACTCCTGGAGAAGGTGGGGGATAGCGACGCCCGTGTCTTCTTCTCCAACTCCGGAGCGGAAGCCAATGAGGCTGCCTTTAAGCTGGCGCGCTTGACCGGCCGCCGCCGCATCCTCGCCGCGCACTACGGTTTCCATGGCAGGACGATGGGCTCTCTCGCTATGACCGGGCAACCTGCCAAGCGCAAGGCCTTCGAACCTTTCCCAGGCGGAGTGGAGTTCTATACCTACGGCGACATTGACTACTTGACCACCTTGGTGGAACAGAACCCGGAGGATACCGCCGCCATCATCTTGGAGCCCATTCAGGGGGAGACTGGTGTGATACCCGCGCCCGATGGATTCCTGCGCGCCGTGCGGGAGCTCTGTACCAAGCACGGGATCCTCATGATTGTCGATGAGGTGCAAACTGGTGTGGGGCGCACCGGTGATTTCTTCGCTTTCCAGCATGAGGGCGTTCTTCCTGACGTCATCACCATGGCTAAGGGCTTGGGCGCGGGTATGCCGATCGGCGCCACCATTGCCCGTGGTCAGGCAAAGGATCTCTTCACCCCGGGTTCCCACGGCACGACCTTCGGCGGCAATCCCGTTTCCTGTGCGGCGGCAGCGACGGTGCTGGAGCTTGTCGACGCCCCCTTCCTCGCCGACGTCGCCCGTAAGGGGGAGTGGCTACGCGCCGAGCTAGCTAAATCTCCGGCTGTGCAGTCTGTGCGTGGCCGAGGGCTTATGCTAGGAGTTGTATTAAATAAATCGGTGGCTAAGGACGTTGTGGCTGCAGGCTTGGACCACGGTCTCATCCTCAACGCCCCAAGCAGCGAGGTCATGCGCTTGACCCCGCCGCTAGTGATCACCGATGAAGAACTCACGCAAGCAATCGATCGCCTGCATAAGGTACTGGAGGAAATAGGATGAGCGTGCGCCATTTCTTGGCAGATGACGACCTCACAGCGGAGGAACAGGCAGAGGTCTTGGACCTTGCCTTGAAGCTGAAGAGGGACCCCTTCTCCGAGCGTCCGCTGGAGGGCCCGAAGTCGGTCGCGGTTCTTTTTGACAAGACGTCGACGCGCACGCGATTCTCCTTCGAGGCGGGAATTGCTCACCTGGGCGGGCACGCCATCGTCACGGAGACAAAGTCCACGCAGATGGGCAAAGGCGAGACGTACCAGGACACCGCTGCTGTTCTCTCCCGGTTTGTCGAGGCAATTGTCTGGCGCACCTACGCGCACCAAAACCTGCTAGAGATGGCTGAAACCGCGACGGTACCCATCGTCAACGCTCTGTCCGATGACCTGCACCCGTGCCAGATCCTGGCGGATTTGGTGACCTGCCGCGAGAATTTCGGTGACCTGGCTGGCCGCAAGGCCGTCTACCTGGGTGATGGCAACAACAACATGGCCAACTCCTATATGTTGGGCTTTGCCACCGCGGGCATGGAGATGACGATCATTGCGCCGGAAGGTTTCCAGCCGCAGCCGGAGTTTGTGGAACGTGCCCGGAAGCGCGGCACGGTGACCGTGACTGATTCTCTCGAGGCCGTCGACGGCGCCGACGTTGTTATCACCGACACGTGGGTTTCCATGGGGCAGGAAGATGACGGCAAGGACCGTCGCACCCCGTTCCTGCCTTACCAGGTCACCCCAGAGGTTATGTCCCGTGCCAAGGAAGAAGCGATCTTCCTGCACTGCTTACCGGCCTACCGCGGCAACGAAGTGACTGCTGAGGTGATTGACGGACCACAGTCCCGTGTCTTTGACGAGGCGGAGAACCGTCTCCATGCACAGAAGGCGCTGCTCGTGTGGCTTCTTGCAGCTCAGGAGGAGAACTAAGCGAATGACGACAACCCCAACGACGCGCAATGCCCGCCAAGCAAAGATCTTGGAGATTCTTGACCGCACACGGGTCACGAGCCAAGTCCAGCTCTCCGAGCTCTTGCTCGATGAGGGAATCGACATCACGCAAGCCACCTTGTCGCGTGACCTCGATGAGCTGGGCGCCAAGAAAGTAAAACGCGATGGTGGCCGGTCCTTCTACGTGGTGGGCGGCGAGTTGGAGCAATTCGAAGACCAGCTCAACGGTCCGCGCGAGAAGCTGCGCCGCATGCTCGATGAACTCGTGGTCTCCCACGATTTCTCCGGCAATATCGCGATGCTCCGCACGCCCGCGGGCGCTGCCCAGTACCTAGCATCCTTCATTGATCGTGTGGGCCTGCCAGATGTGGTGGGTTGTATTGCAGGCGATGACACCATCTTTGTCCTAGCGCGTGAAGGACTAGGAGGCCGTGAGCTTGCAGAAAAGCTCACCAGCCGCGGCATTTAACATTTATACGTAAGTCTGTATAATATAAATCAGTTCAATTTTTAGCACCTGTCTGTCTTAAAGGAGCAAACTACTATGACTGCACGCGTTGTGCTTGCCTACTCTGGCGGTCTGGATACTTCCGTCGCCATTCCCTACTTGGCCAAGATGACCGGCGGCGAGGTTATCGCTGTGTCCCTTGACCTTGGTCAGGGCGGCGAGGATATGGAATCTGTGCGCCAGCGTGCTCTCGACTGCGGTGCTGTCGAGTCCATCGTTGTCGACGCAAAAGATGAGTTCGCAGAAGAGTACTGCTTGCCCACCATCAAGGCGAACGGCATGTACATGAAGCAGTACCCGCTGGTGTCTGCTATCTCGCGCCCGCTCATCGTCAAGCACCTTGTAGAGGCCGCTCAGGCCCACGGTGGTACCCATGTTTCGCACGGCTGCACGGGCAAGGGTAACGATCAGGTGCGTTTCGAGGTCTCCTTCCGCGCATTGGATCCGGCACTGGAAATCATTGCGCCGGCGCGTGACTACGCCTGGACCCGCGATAAGGCCATTGCCTTCGCTGAGGAAATCAACCTTCCGATCGAGCAGTCCGCTGCGTCCCCGTTTTCGATTGACCAGAACGTGTGGGGCCGTGCGGTCGAGACCGGCTTCCTGGAAGATCTGTGGAACCCGCCGACAAAGGACCTCTACGCTTATACCGAGCAGCCGGACTTGGGCAATGCCCCGGACGAGGTGACCATCACCTTTGATAAGGGTGTTCCTACTGCGATCGACGGCAAGCCGGTGACCGTCCTTCAGGCCATCGAGGAGCTCAACCGCCGCGCTGGTGCACAGGGCATTGGCCGTCTCGACATGGTGGAGGACCGCCTGGTGGGCATCAAGTCCCGCGAGGTCTACGAAGCTCCTGGCGCCATGGTGCTCATCAAGGCCCACGAGGCGCTGGAAGATGTCACCGTGGAGCGTGAGCTGGCCCGCTACAAGCGCCTCACGGACGCCCGCTGGTCCGAGGAGGTCTACGATGGTCTCTGGTTCTCGCCGCTGAAGCGCTCCCTGGATGCTTTCACCGAGTCCACCCAAGAGAACGTCACCGGCGATATTCGCATGGTTCTGCATGCCGGCACCGCCACCGTCAATGGCCGTCGCTCTGGCCAGTCGTTGTACTCCTTCGACCTGGCCACCTATGACACCGGTGATACCTTCGATCAGACTGCGGCCAAGGGCTTTGTCCAGCTGCACGGTCTGTCGACGCAGATCTCCAACCAGCGTGACCGCGACGGCGGTTTCCCCACAGGCAAGTAAACCAGCACAGCCAAGGTCAAGATAAGGAAACGATGCACAAGACTAACGAGGGCGCGTTGTGGGGAGGCCGCTTTTCGGGCGGCCCTTCCGAGGCGATGTTTGCCCTGTCCGTATCCACCCACTTCGACTGGGTCCTCGCCCCCTATGATGTGCTGGCCTCCAAGGCCCACGCTAAGGTCCTGCACAAGGCTGGACTGCTGTCCGACGCCGACCTGGACACCATGCTCAACGGCCTGAGCGAATTAGGGGAGAAGGTTGCTTCTGGTGAATTCACCCCGCTGCCGACAGACGAGGACGTCCACGGCGCGATGGAGCGCGGGCTCATCGACATTGTTGGCCCCGAGGTTGGTGGACGCCTGCGCGCTGGACGTTCCCGCAACGACCAGGTAGCCACCCTGTTCCGGATGTGGATTCGTGACGCCATCCGCGATATCGCGCTCCAAGTCACCGACTTAGTGGAAGCCCTGGCTGATCAGGCCGAGGCTCACCCGGATGCCATCATGCCGGGCAAGACCCACTCCCAAGCAGCGCAGCCAGTTCTGCTAGCGCACGAGCTGCTCGCACACGCCCAGCCGTTGCTGCGTGATATTGAGCGCCTCCAGGATCTGGACAAGCGCTTAGCCGTGTCTCCTTATGGCTCGGGTGCACTCGCTGGTTCCTCGCTGCACTTGGACCCGGAGGCTATCGCCGAGGAGCTCGGTTTCGACTCCTCCGCAGAGAACTCTCTGGATGGCACGGCAGCACGGGACTTTGCTTCCGAAACGGCCTTCGTCCTTACCCAGATTGCCGTGGACATGTCGCGCCTATCCGAGGAGATCATCTACTGGTGTACTCCAGAGTATGGCTACGTCACCTTGGATGATGCCTGGTCCACGGGCTCGTCGATCATGCCGCAGAAGAAGAACCCGGACGTACCGGAGTTGACCCGCGGCAAGACCGGCCGGCTCATCGGCAACCTTACCGGGCTGCTGGCAACGCTTAAGGCGCAGCCCTTGGCCTACAACCGTGATCTGCAGGAGGATAAGGAGCCCATCGTCGACTCGGTGGCGCAGTTGAACCTCTTGCTGCCGGCGATGACCGGATTGGTCGAAACCCTGACCTTCCACGAAGATCGCATGCGCGAGCTCGCACCGCGCGGTTTCACTTTGGCCACTGATCTGGCTGAGTGGATGGTGCGCCAAGGCGTTCCTTTCCGCGAGGCTCATGAGGCCTCCGGTGCGTGCGTGCAGATTGCAGAGTCCCGCGGCGTTGACCTGGTGGATCTCACTGATGAGGAATTGGCGGGCGTCGACAAGCGCCTGCTCCCAGAGGTTCGCGAGGTGCTGACCATTGATGGGGCAGTGGCGTCGCGCTCCACTAAGGGCGGCACCGCCGGTATCCGCGTGGTGGAACAGCGCGAAAAGGTTCGCGAGCGTGCTCGTGGCGCGCGCGAATGGGCGCAGATTCCGCTGCGCTAAACCCGCCAGCTTCTTAAACCGCATGGTCCTTATGACCATGCGGTTCTTTTCTTATGTGGGGGTGACGCAGAGCGCTCTTTTCCACTGCACATAGTTGTCGTGCACCACAAAACGGGGGTACACGTGAGGTGTGTCTCATAAGGTTCCTATAACGTTTCCTTAGGGAATGCGAAGCTCCATCGCGTTCCGGATTCGGAAAGGACTATTTTCCTTATGACTGAAACACTTCGGCCGCCCAACACGGAGTCTCATGAGAAAGAGAAAGCGGTCTATGCTTCGGAAGACCACGGTCTCCAGAAGGGGATGAGCAACCGTCAGCTGCAGATGATTGCCATTGGCTCTGCCATGGGCACCGGGTTGCTGCTCGGCACCGGCGGGCGCCTACAAACGGCGGGACCGTTCCTCGCCGTCTTGTACTTGGTGTGTGGATTCTTCGGCTACATCATTCTGCGCTCGCTCGGCGAACTCATCGTGTATCGCCCGAGTTCGGGTTCCTTCGTCTCTTATGCGCGTGAGTTCTACGGTGAAAAGACTGCCTTCGTGACGGGCTGGCTTTACTGGGGAAATTGGGCAGCCACCTTGGTGGCGGATGGTACCGCGGTGGCTATCTACATCAAATGGTTTGGGCAATATACCTCGTGGTTGGACGCGGTTCCGCAGTGGCTGCTCGCCCTCGGCGTCGTATGTAGCATCCTTTTGTTCAACATGCTCTCGGTGAAGATCTTTGGCGAACTGGAGTATTGGTTCTCCATGATCAAGATCGTTGCGCTGATCATCTTCATGGTCGTGGCGATCGGTGTGGTCATACTAGGCCACCCCAACGGTGATCCAACCGGGTTCAGCCTTATTACTGATGCCGGTGGTTGGCTTCCTAATGGCCTGTTGCCTGCAGTAATTGTCATCCAGGGCGTTGTCTTTGCCTATGCAGGCATCGAGTTGGTAGGTACCACGTCGGGTGAGACAAAGGACGTCGAAAAGCATATTCCGCGTGCGGTGAATAGTGTTCTATTCCGTATCGTGGTCTTTTATTTCGGCAGCGTGCTGCTGCTGACCCTGGTTTTGCCCTGCACCACCTACGTCACAGAAGTATCGCCATTCGTGACCTTTTTTGAGTCACTTGGCGCAGGTTATGCTGCGCCTATCTTCCAGCTGGTGGTAATCACCGCTGCGATTTCCTCATTGAATGCCGGTCTGTATTCGACGGGCCGCATCATGTACAACATGTCTACTGCTGGCTCCGGGCCCAAATTCGGTGCCCGCATGTCCAAATCTGGCGTTCCTTATGGAGGCATCGTGATGGCCGCCTTCGTCGGTCTCGCTGGTGTGTTTCTTAACTATGTGGTGCCCGAGATGGCTTTCGAGATCGTGTTGAATCTGGCCGCGCTGGGCACGTTGGCGTCGTGGGCCGCCGTGGCCATGTCGCACATCAAATTTGTGCACCTGGCAAAGAAGGGGCGCTATACCCGTCCAAATTATCGCTCGCCCTTCGGCCAAGCAGGTGATTGGTCTGTGCTTGCCTTCATCGCGGTGGTCATTATCCTTATGGCTTTTGACTACCCAATCGGAACCTTCGCTCTGGCCTCTACGCTGCTTCTCATTCCGGTGTTCGCTGCCATGTGGTTTGCCTGGCGTGAGCGTATCTACACCATCGCGGCGGAGAGGAAGGCCAAGCACCTTCCCACCTCACGCTTCCCAGCCGCGCCGCAGACGGACCTTCACCCGAAGAACTAATACAAGAATCAAGATCGGAGATTGCAATGAAACATGCTGTCAAGTTCGTAGATGTAGAGAATATGGCGCGCTGGATACAGCGTGAGGGAGTAGAAAACATCATTATCGGAATGGTGGACTACCTTGAGGCGGACTACCGCGAATGGGAGCGATTCGACAAAATCGCACGCGTGGCTTCTCACACCCCGTTCGGCGTCATCGAACTCATGCCTACCTCCAATGGCAAGGAGTACTCCTTCAAGTACGTCAATGGTCATCCTTCGAACCCCGCACGTGGCTTTCAGACGGTAACTGCTTTTGGCGTGCTTGCTGACGTCGACAACGGTTACCCCACGTTCGAGGCCGAAATGACTTTGCTTACGGCACTGCGCACGGCGGCCACCTCCGCCATGGTGGCAAAGCACCTAGCCAGAAAAGACTCCAAGCGTATGGCCATGGTGGGGGCTGGCTCGCAGTCAGAGTTCCAGGCCCTTGCATTCCGCGGTGTAATGGGGATCGATGACATCGCTATTTATGACATTGACCCGAAGGCAGTAGAAAAGTTCCAGCGAAACTTGGAGCCATTGGGATTCAACATCACAGCTTGCTCAAGTGTTGATGAAGCCGTACAGGGCGCCGACATCATCACCACCTGCACGGCCGATAAAGCCCAGAACCAAATCCTGGCCGAGCATCACGTCACACCTGGCGTGCACCTCAATGCGGTCGGCGGTGACTGCCCGGGCAAGACCGAGCTAGAGAGCTCAATCTTGGACAAGTCCAAGGTCTTTGTTGAGTTCCCAGAACAGACGCGCATCGAGGGCGAGATTCAACAGAAGCCGGCAGACTTTCCAGTGGTCGAGTTCTACCAGGTACTTACTGGGCAGGCGACGGGCCGCGAAAGCGATGACCAGATCACGCTTTTCGACGATGTCGGATTCGCCATCAATGACTTTTCTGCCCTTCGCTACCTTCGTGATTCTGTAAGAGGCACTGACTTGGAGTCAGAGATCGATATCATTGCCAACCCGGAGGACCCTAAGGACCTCTTCTCTTTGGTCGCGAACGTCCCCTCGCTTCTTTAGCCCAATGGTCGGGACAGAGTCGCCGCCCTTTTCTCTGTCCCGCTGTGGCCGCATTGATCTCTGCAGTTCTTATTAAGGCAACCGCTTTCGGATAGCAGCAGCGGGGGACTGCATCGGGGGTGCGCGATCGGTAAGTCGAGCACCATGGCGGAGTGCCTTTTATGATTTAGGTCATGAGTAGCGCACAGCCGGGTGGACGAAAGAAGTCAGTTATCGTAGCCCTCGCCTTCCTGGTTGTCGCTATCGTCTCCGTGGTCGTGGGGCGTGGCTGGATTTCGATGCCCAGCTTTAGCTTTCCCAGTTCGCCCTCCTCGCATCGCGACCTCCTCCACGTGAAGGGTGCCATCAGTCCGGAAGATGAGGAGTTTTTTAAAGCCGCGGAGCAGCAACAAGTATTTGCAGAGGTTGGCATCTCGGTGGCGTATGACGTTTTCTCGCCCCAGGACTTGGTAGAGATTGCTAGCAGGCCCGACCCTGACTATGACTTCGTCATGCCCGTCGTGGATGGCGCGGCACGTGTTGCTGAGACGAAAGATAAATTCACGACCATCACTGGGGCCGACCCCGGCTCGGTGGTTGCATTCTCTACGCCACTCATCGCACTGGTCTATACGGATTTGGTGGGTGATATGGAATCTCAAGGCTTGGTGGTTGACAACGGCGGTAACAAGTCCCTCGATCTTGCAAAATTGAACGAGATGTCAAAGGAAGGCACACGCTGGCGCGATATTAGCCCGTCTTTTGGATCTCCTCGCGTTGTCGATGTTGCGGTTCCCAGCCTCCGCGAATCCAATGCAGCTCTGCAGTATGCCGCCCTGATTCGTTCCGTCGGGGGAGGAGCAGGCGGTGATGATGCCATGCAGCGACTACTCGTCGGTCAAGGACACGGAGAGGCTAGCACGCAGGGAATTTTTGATACCTACCTGCGTCTTGGGAAGGGCGAGATGCCCATGGTGTTGGCCACCGAAGCCGAGTACGTAGCCGAACTTATAAAGCAATCAGATTCTGAGGGCAGTACGAAGCTCAAGGACTACACTCCCTTAGCTCTCGTCCCAGGTGCAATGCTGACCTCCACCGTCGTCCCGCAAACGGAGGAAGGTGAGGCTTTCGCCGCCGCCGTGAGTGACCGTTCAATTCAAGGTGTTGCCGCGATGCAGGGATACCGCACGGAGCCGACCAGCATCTTCGACAAGCTGGTCGCCGACGTGGAGTACAGCCCTCTCCCTCTGCCAACTCAACAACCTCCCACGTCTTGGCAAGACTTTGAAGCCATTCAGCAAGAGCTGGGATTAATCACGGGAAACGAACTCCCGGAAAGGATGATGTGAATGTTGCGATCCCTGAAGGCATTCGTCGCCGTGTCGTGCATGATGACTCTTGCTGCTTGTTCCGCTGTCAGTGGAAACAGTTGGCTCGACGACTCAACCTCAAGCGAGCAAGAGCAAGACGGTGACCTGAAGATTGTCGCCGCAACGGAGCTTGCACCGCTGGAGCCGGTCCTGGAACAGGCCTCCGAGGAGCTCGGCTTTGATATCACCATGACCACGGAGTCAGGCACGTTGGAGAACTCCCGTTCGCTGCAACAAGGAACCTTTGACCGTCACTATGACGCCACGTGGTTCGCCACCAACCGCTACGCCCGCATCATTGGTGCCGATAGCAAGTTGGGAAAGGAATTCAGCGTCGCGCGCTCACCTGTGGCGTTGGGCGTGCATAAGGATATCGCACGCAAGCACGGATGGGACACCACGCAGCCGACCTGGCAGGAGATTTCAGATTCAGGTATCACCTTTGGGATGACCGACCCATCAACGTCGAACTCGGGTTTCTCCGCCTTGTCTGCGGCCACCACCGCTTTCGCGGACACTGGCCGAGCGCTAACGGAGGAGGATATCTACAAGGCTTCGGACAAGGTCCAAGACCTGTTTGGTAATCAGACGCTCACCTCTGGCTCCTCGGGGTGGTTGGCGGATCGCTTCCGCGAGCATCCGGAGCAAGCGGACGCGATTATTAACTACGAATCCGTGCTCTATCAGCTCCAGGACGAAGGCGCAGACCTACAAGTGGTCATTCCTTCCGATGGTGTCATTTCCGCGGATTATCCACTCACGGCCCTTCATAGCTCCCCAGACGATGACGCAGAAGCTAAGGTGCAGGCGTTGGCTGATTGGTTGCGTGATTCTTCCCAGCTGCTGAAGAGCTACCACCTGCGTGTGGACAATTCCGATCTGCCGGGCACCATGTTCGAGCTTCCTTATCCCGCTAACGAGAAGACTGCACAGGCGCTGGAGGCCGCATTCGCCCACGAGCTGCGCAAACCCGGCAACACGTCTCTTGTGCTGGATACCTCGGGTTCTATGGAAGGTGAGCGTATCGAGCTTCTCAAGAGCAGCTTGCGCCCGCTTATCGACGGCTCTGCGGACGGCAATACCGCAGAACAAGGCCAGGTTGCCTTCCGTAACCGCGAGCAAATCAAGCTCATGCCGTACTCGTCCGAACCTCAGCCAGTGACCCGCGCGGTGATGGATACCGAAAACATGGGCTCGGTCAAAGAACTGGCGGATCGAGTAGAGGATTTGCAGGCCGACGGAGAAACCGCCACGTTCGACTCAGTGCTTAAAGCCTTTGATGAGCTGAGCACTGGCGACGGCGATATTGGCACCGTGGTGCTCATGACCGACGGTGAGGTCACTCGCGGCCGAACCTTTGCTCAGTTTAAGGAGGCGTATGAACAGCTCCCACCGGACAAGAAGGATATCCCGGTGTTCGTCATCTTGTACGGTGAAGCCAATGTTCAAGAGATGGAGGAGCTAGCCCAACTCACCGGCGGCAAAACCTTCAACGCCATCGACGGTGATCTGGCCGGGGCCTTCGAAGAAATTCGCGCTTATCAGTAAATCACCCTCTCCATTGTCAAGGAAGGCAGGCATCCATGGACGACGTAACCCCTCGCAAGGTAATTGCCGCAGTTGTAGTGACGGTGCTCGTCGCTGCCTTGCACTTCCTCACTGGCGGCGGCCTGGGATTCCTTTGGCCAATCGTGGCGGCCAGCTGCGGCGCGGCAGCCGGATTTCTCATCCCGCCGGAGAGGCAGGGCAAGGAGCTTCCGGCCCCTCCGGTGTCTGAGGCGGACCGGCTGACCACAAGCCTGAAGAGCACTCGCTACAGCCTGCACCACCGAGACATTCCGGCGCCCGTAGATCGCGCGTGGACGGAGTTCGACGCCTCGGCAACGTGGGTGCTCAACAACTGGGACAGGCTCGATGATGCCCCAAGTCAGCAGTCCCTTGTCCGCGACATGATTGAGGAGCACTCGAGCAGTTTGGTGAAGTCCTATTTAGAAGTAACGGAACTCAACGAGCCCGCAGCGGTCAAAGAGGTAACTGAGGCGCTGGGGATACTCAATCGAGAGATGACGGAGATTCGTGACGCCATTGCCCAGAACTCGGTCCGTGGCCTGCAGGATCACTCCATGGCGCTGAAGCTGCAATTTGGTGGGACCACTCCTTCTGCAGATTCCAAGGAGGTGTAGGGTTGGCGGGTATGAGTCTTGATCCGAAGCTGCTCGACATTTTGGTGTGTCCGCAGGACAAAGGCCCGCTGAACTACCTGGAAGAAGAACAGGTACTGGTCAATGACCGGCTAGGGGTGGCCTATCCCATTGAAAACGGTATTCCCGTCATGCTGGCCGATCACGCAACACCGTGGCCGCCAACTGACGACGATGCCTAAGACGCATCCCGCGAATTTAGTGGTCTTTGCGAACACTTATCCCGTCCAGCCGGAATCGAAGTAAAAGGAGCCTCCATGAACATCATTGATGAGCTGCAGTGGCGCGGCCTCATTAACCAGTCCACAGATCTCGACGCCCTCCGCGCGGCTTGCGAGGAACCCATCACTCTATATTGCGGTTTCGACCCCACGGGTGACTCCTTGCACGCGGGCCACTTGGTGCCGATGATTATGCTGCGCCGTTTTCAAAAGGCCGGGCATCACCCAATCGCCCTCGCTGGTGGCGCTACGGGGCAAATCGGCGACCCGCGGGATGTGGGGGAGCGCTCCATGCTTTCGCAGGAGACCATCAATGAGAATATGGTGGCTATCAAGAAGCAGCTGCGCCAGTTCATTGACTTCGAGGGTGAGAACGCGGCGACCATGGTCAACAACGCGGACTGGACTTCTCAGATGTCTGTCATTGACTTCCTGCGCGACGTGGGAAAGAACTTTTCTTTGAATACGATGCTGGACCGTGACACGGTCAAGCGTCGCTTGGAGTCCGACGGAATCTCGTACACTGAGTTCTCCTACATGCTGCTTCAGTCCAACGACTACGTGCACCTGCATAACGAGCTGAATTGTGTCCTGCAGATCGGCGGTGGCGACCAGTGGGGCAACATCGTATCCGGCGTGGATCTCAACCGACGTGTCAACGGTGCGAAGGTTCACGGCCTTACCGTTCCGTTGGTTACGGACGCCCAGGGGCAGAAGTTCGGTAAATCCACCGGTGGCGGAAAGCTGTGGTTGGATCCGGAGAAGACGTCCCCGTACGCGTGGTACCAGTACTTCCTAAACGCTGGCGACTCTGTGGTCATCGACTACCTGCGTTGGTTCACCTTCCTTGATCAGGAAGAGATTGCTTCCTACGAACAGAAGGTCGCGGACGAACCATTCCGTCGTGAAGCGCAGCGCAGGTTGGCCCAGGAGATGACCACATTGGTGCACGGTGAAGAGGCTACGAAGGCTGTGGAGCTAGCAGCGCAGGCACTGTTCGGCAAAGCTGAGCTCACTGATTTGGACGAAAATACCCTGGCTGGTGCCTTGTCTGAGACCACTGTGGCAGAGATTTCCGCAGGGGAGCCGCGAACCATTGTTGATTTGTTGGTTGCCGCTGGCTTGGCCGATTCGAAGGGCGCTGCCCGACGCACCATCAAGGAAGGTGGCGCGTACGTCAACAACAAGCGCATTGAGTCTGATGAGTGGGAGCCGGACGCTACGGATCTGCTTCACGGTTCGTGGCTTGTTCTGCGACGAGGAAAGAAGAACTTCGCCGGTGCCAAGCTCAGCTAACAACCGGTCTTCTTAGTCGGAGCAGACCATGCCTATCCCGCCGCCTTGTGCGGCGGGATTCGTCGTTTTTCTAGACCTGCGATTCACAACCGGGATAAGAACTGCTCGAAAAAGCATGAATACCTGGGGATTTGTTGTTTGTTGGGGGTGTGCGTATATTTATCGAAGTCGCCGCGAGACGCTGGTGACACGGAGATTAACTCCCAGTTGACAAGGTTTAAACTTGTTTACTAGAGTGTGAACTCCAGCCGCTCAAGACGGTGAATGATAAAGATTCATTGCGCTGAGTGTGCGAACGATGTTTGAGAACTCAATAGTG
>NZ_KV806803.1:0-4816 GCF_001811845.1 Corynebacterium sp. HMSC062E11 | reverse complement strand
CCCGACGTGTCTACTTTCCGGGGGTCAGGTCCGACTAATTTCTTGTTTTTTCTGTGTGTCAGCTCACTAACCAAAAGCCTAGGACACGCACCTGTGCGCCTTGTTTATTGGAGCGCACGGGGATACTGGAGACTACGAGTACGCACTAGACGCCGCCAACAGTGCAGCCGGACACCTGCAAGCAATACAAGCGGAGCTGCCTTCCACTTCCCCACTGGCCCGTGACACTGGAAGGCTTGCAAGGCTCGTGCGCGCCGCACAGCGGAACCTGTCTCAACAGCGTCCCGCAGATAATTCAGTCGAACTTCTTAACTTAGCCGCCAGCCTCAAAGAAAGGCTGGAAGGGGCGGATTCTAGGGGTCATTTTTCTTTGGCTAAACGCGGTTTTAGGCCGAATTTCGGCTCTCGACCACGAGCTCTAGGCCACGGGCTTCGTCCTCGTTTGAGAACCAGCCGGTGGCCTTGGTCGGGCTACGCCGCAAGCGGTGGCGCGTTGGGGAAAGCGTCGGTGCTAGTCTCATTGCGTCCGCGGGTGAAATTGGATAGCCGAAAGTTTAATTGCTGGGATTCTGTAAACTCTGTGTGATTAGATTCACACACCCCGACAGCGCTTCAAAAAGACCTTCCGGGCGTTATAGGAGCCACCGATAACGCCCGGTCGGGGCCGTTTGGAACACTGCTGCTCCGTCAGAGCCCGAAGGCTCCGCCACTGACGAGGATCACGATACCGAGGCCGATGAGAACGATGGGAAAGAGGATGCCCTCCCAGCGTTCGAGCACTTCCGCGATCGGGGGGCGGGTTGCGACGAACTTTGCCAGGGCCACCAGGACCGCAACGAGCGCGAGGAAAATAACGCAGTAGGCGACTACTGCGAGAGGTTCCACGCTGAGGAATACAGGGGTGTAGACGCCGATGTTGTCGCCACCGTTGGCAAAGGTGACGCCTGCGACTGTCCCCACGCCAACCTTCTTGCCGGCAATCTTGGCCTCGTCGTCATCGTCCTCATCGTCTCCGCGCCAGGCCTCCCATGCGGCCCAGAGGCCGAGGCCCAGCGGGATTAGACCGAAGTACGGGATGGCTGTCGAGGGCAGGAATGCTCCGGCGCCCATGGTCACTAGAACCGCGGCACCGAGGATGCCCGCGAATCCGAGGTACTGGCCGGCCAGAATGCGGGCGGTAGTGCCGCGCTGGCCTGCCCCTCGCGCGAAGAAGAGGGAGAGCACGATGATGTCGTCGATGTTGGTAGCTGCGAACAGGCCTATCGCCTGCAAGACCGAGGTGAGGATCATGCGTCCTCCCCAGCTGCGTAGCACCCGGGAAGCGAGCAGGCGGGATCGATGCACGGGGCGTCTTCGTCTACTGCCAAGGTGGCATCGACCAATGTGGTCAGCGCCTGCGCCAGGTGCGGATCGGCGATCTCGTATCGTGTCCGACGCCCCTCGGGCTCGGAGACGACAATCCCACAATCGCGCAAGCATGTCAGGTGGTTGGACACGTTCGGGCGTGTCAGGTCCAGATCTCGGGATAGTTCCGCCGGGTAGGCGGGATGGTCGAGCAGGGTCAAGATGATCCGGGATCGAGTGGGGTCGGCCAGTGCACGACCCAGGCGGTTCATCACGTCGAGACGCGAAGCAATAGTCAGCATGCGCTGAACTATACAGCGATCGCTGAACTAGTCAAGTTCCGGGTAGCGGTGCAGCTGTGTGCGCTGCTGAAGAGACAGTGAAAGTAGCAGAGATGGCGCAGATTCCGGCAAAGTTGCGAAAACAGCTGAACCACGCTCGTTTCTGATGATCGGCCCATGTGCGATTTGTGCCGCGCCGAAGGCAACCGAATTGGCTCGAAGTGGTGCTGTTGCAAAGTTGGGGCAGTAGAAAGACCGACGTGAAATAATCAGAGCCATGGGCATCTTCTCCGGTCGGCATTTCCCCCGTGACATCATCCTGTGGGCGGTGCGGTGGTACTGCCGCTACGGCGTGAGCTACCGCGACCTCGAAGAAATGATGACCGAGCGGGGTGTGCCAGTCGATCACACCACGATCTACCGCTGGGTGCAGAAATACGCCCCTGAGCTGGATAAGCACACTCGCTGGTACCGGCAGGTACCCGACTGGCAGGCCCGGTCCTGGTGGGTGGATGAGACCTATATCCGGGTCGGCGGCACGTGGTGCTATCTCTACCGGGCTATTACCGCCGGTGGGCAGACCTTAGACTTCTACCTCTCACCAAAACGGAATGTGGCTGCGGCCAAGCGTTTCCTGGCCAAGACGCTACGATCGAATACGACAGCCGGGTCCCCGCGGGTCATCAACACCGACAAGGCACCAGCTCTGGCCAAGGCAATATCCGAGCTGAAGGCGGAGGGAATCTGCCCTCAGACGGTGGAGCACCGGCAGGTGAAATACCTGAACAACGTTCTCGAGGGAGATCATGGCCGACTTAAAAGAATCCTGGGACCGAAGGGGGCGTTCAAAAACCGAATTTCCGCCTACCGGACGTTGAAAGGGATGGAAGCGATGCATTCATTACGGAAAGGTCAGGGCACGATGTTTGCTTATGGGCACCCCAATCCGGACGCGGTGATCGTCAACCGGGTCTTCGAGACGGCCTGAGAACGCCAGCACGCAGCGGCCATCAGGAAATGAGAAACTGGGTCGTCTCGGCTCTCCGCCCAACTTTGCAACAGCACCTATCATATATAGTACATGCCAGCTAAAGGCTTTCATCTTTACACAGCGTTGGATTTGTACTCGCGCAAGGTTGTGGGATGGACTGTCCAACACCGACAGGAAAAGACCATCGCTACACGCCTGATTGAACAAGTCATTGCTGACCAGGAGCTCAACGGTCACAGCGTTGAAGTCGTACACACCGACAACGGCAAAGTCATGACCTCACACATGATGAAGGACATGCTGGATGAACACGGCGTGCAGCTGTCATTAATTCGGCCGAATGTTTCGAATGACAACCCATTTGAAGAGTCATCACATCGCACAATCAAGCATCACCGCTATGCGTTAGAAACCTATGATGATATCCAGCATGCGCAGAAAGTCATCGGCAGGATTATCGACGAATACAATAACCGTGACCGCCACAGCGGGCTGAATGGATACACACCTAGTGAAGTGTATTCAGGCACGTGGCGTGACATCCTTGAACATCGCCGAGCAAAGGAAACCGTCTACTACGCGACGCACCCGCACCGCAGACCCAGACCCCGGAAATCCGTCTACAAGCCACCACCTAAAACGGTAGAAATCAACAACGGCAAACCCCTAGCGCCCGAGACATCGAGCGCGTAAAGTAACAACCACGTCAAACAGGGGGATGTTCACAACTCAAAGGCAGGCGCCGATCGAGGGCAAAGGGACCAAAGTAAGAGGACCAAACTAGAAGGACCACCAAGCGAGCCTTTCCACATCCCCGGCCGGCTGGTTACTTATAGGCCGAGAAGCCCGTAATCTTCTTGCCCATGATGAGGGACTGCACAGTGTCGGTGCCCTCGTAGGTGTGCATGGCCTCAATGTCCGCGAAGTGGCGAGCGATATCGTTTTCCAGCAGGATGCCGACTCCACCGAGCATGTCGCGGGCGTCAGCGGCGATGCGCCGCGCGGCACGCGTGTTGTGGAGTTTGGCCGCCGAGGCCTGTTCCGGGGCCAAGGTGCCAGCATCTTCGCGCTGGGAAACCTCACGGCAGGTGAGCATCATCTGGCTGAGGTCGAGGACCATGTTGGCCAGACGCTGCTGGATGATTTGGGCTTTGGCCAGCTCGCGGCCGAACTGGACGCGTTCGAGCACGTACGAGCGGGCAGTCTCATAGCAGGCCACCGCAGAGCCAAGCGCCATCCAGGACACGCCAATGCGAGTGGAGGTCAGGACGCGGGAAACGTCCTTGAAGCTGCGACAACCTGGAAGCTGGTTGGCGGCGGGAATGCGACAATCGGTCAACGTGATGTGTGCCTGGTGGATGGCACGCAGGGAGAGCTTGCCTTCAATCACGGTAGCGGAGTAGCCGGGGGTTTCCTGTGGGACGATGAAACCGCTGACGTTACCGTCTTCCATACGGGCGTAGATGATGGTGATGCCGCCGGAGGCACCGTTGCCAATCCACTTCTTCTCGCCGTTGAGGACCCATTCGTCGCCATCGCGAACCGCGGTAGTTTCCAAAGCGATGGAGTCCGAGCCGTGGTCCGGTTCGGTCAGCCCAAAAGCACCGAGCAGCGAACAAGATGCCATCTGCGGCAAGTACGAAGCCTGCTGTTCCGGAGAACCAAGCATCGAAATTGAGCGCATGGCCAGCCCCGCCTGCACCGCAATCACCGTGCCCATCGAAGCATCGGCACGCGTGACTTCCATGAGCGTCAAGCCAGCGCCAAGCGTGGACATCTGTTCATGGCCTTCCACCGAAAGCCCATCGGTCATCACGTCCAGCTCCCCCAGACGCTGAACCAAGTCCAGCGGATACTCCGCGGCCTGCCAGTGCCGGTTAATCACCGGGTCGGAGTAGTCGCGGAACTGCGCCGCGCGCTTCCACCCCGCAGCATCGGCCTCAGAAAGGCTGTCAAAGACACCCAGGAAATCAGTGGTGGACTCGAAGAGGTTGTGGGACATGGTCAATTCTCCAACTAACAGGCAATACGAATGGCGATTAGTGTTAATTGTGACCTGACTCTCCCCAGGCTGTCAAGTGTCTCATCACAACGCGCGGCACAGCCGGGATTCGGAACGATAACCAGACTCCAGGGCCAGTATCTCCCCCAGCCAACCTTCACCCTGCCTGTTGCGACCGGCTATTTGGTAGCAGTGTCG
>NZ_KV806802.1:0-29986 GCF_001811845.1 Corynebacterium sp. HMSC062E11 | reverse complement strand
CACTACGTGTCCACGATTTGCGGGCAACCCCACAGACACACATTTTGACCCTTAACCCGCTAAAATCCGCCCAGGGCCATCACAATAGAAAACCCCCGCCTCAATGTGAGTCGGGGGACGGAGGGTGAACGGTAACTAGTTCAGACCCGGGATCTGCGGCAGCTTCGGCTGCGGGATGTTAAGACCGAAGATGCGGTTGATGGTCGGGATGAGGCCGTAGGCGGCACCGCCGACGACAGCGATGATGGCGATGATCGGCAGGATGACCTTCGCGCCGCGGCTGGAGCCGGCGAAGAAGGCCTGGCCCATGTCATCGATGGAAGGCTCCTGCGTGTTGGTCGGCTTGGTGGGCGTGGTGGTCGACTCAGTCAGTGAGGTGGTCGCGGAGGAGGACGGCTCCTCATCCTTCATGGAGGGGCGAGCGGTCAGCCACTGGTCGGAGTCCAGAACGCCCTGGGTCAGGCGGGTCTCACCAATCCAGCCGTACCACGGGTCCTGCGGCTTGCGGTTATCAAAACCAGCGCCCATGACCCACTGCAGGTCGCCCGGCAAGAGGCCCTCAGCGCCCTTGGCGTTCCGCAGGATGGGAGCACCGTTGATGAACATCTCCACGGTGTCGGAATCCGGCTTGTTCACCACGGCGATGTGCATCCACTCATCGGTAGGTACCTCGTGGGACCAGACGGTGGAGCCGGTGCCTTCCTTGGGCTCTGCCCACCAGCGCAGCTCACGCAGGTTGGAGATGCCGAACATGACGGTGGGGTCGGTGTCATCGGAGCCGTCGACAAGCTCAGCAATGCTGGAGTCGCGGGAGAGCGCACTCCCCCAGCCGTGCTCAGAGCCGTTGAAATCCTTCGGAATCTTCACGAAGGACTCGAAGGTGTAACCCGCGGAGGTATCGACCTTGTTGATGTCAGCGCCCTCCTTGGAACGGAACTCCGCCATCGCGGTCTTGCCAGCTGGGTCGGACCAGTAGAGGGAACCGGAATCGGAGGACAGCGGGTGGTGGTCGGTGCTGTAGGTGATGCGCTCGCCCAGATTGGAAGGGCCGCCTTCGCGAACGAGGTCGCCGGCACCATCCGCACCGAAGGCATCCGGAATGACTGCACCTTCGGTGGCCACGTCGCCGTCGGCAAGCTGCTTGCCGTCCTTGTCCTTGGTCTGGCCCGGGCGCCAGTGGAAGACGGTCTCATCAGCCTTCACAAAGTCATTCAGGCCCTCCGGCAGCTGATCCTTCGGAATTGTGTACGGGGTGTAGCCCTCTTCAGCGATGTCGCGGGCCTTCTGACCAAGGTCCGGGTCATTCTCATCACCGATGCTCCACTCCGGGGCAAAGTCAGCGAAGCGCTCTTTGAAGTTCAGCGGCACGTGGTAGCTATCGCCCTTGCCGTCGAGGATGAGCTTGTCGAACTGCGTGAGCTCCTCCGCCGGTTTCTGCGCCACCCACGGGGACAGGGCGGTCATTTCCAATTCGTTGCCGGAGAGGTCAAACTCCAGCACGCCGAGCAAGCCATTGCCGCCCTGGTAAGCCATCTGGTAGTCCTGCAGGATACCGATGACGTCGTGACCAGCACCGTTCTTGTCCACACGGTAGCCCGCACCGTGGTGATGGCCGCCCATGGTGAGGAAGATCTGGTCGTTCTTCTTGATGAACTTGTCCCACAGGCCCTGACCATAGTCATCGGAGTAGAAGACCTCGCCAGCACCATCGATGTTGAGCACCTCGTGGCTGGTGAGGATGACCGGCAGGTCCGGGTGCGCATCGAGAACGCCCTGTGCCCACTCCAGCGCCGCATCGTCCGCGCGCCAGCCCAGCGCCAGGACCAGGTACTTCTGCCCCTCGGCTTCAAAAATGTGGTACTCGGAGTCATTGTTGACTGCGGCGTGGCGCTCTTGGAAGGTTTCCGGGTTGGCAGCCTTGGCGCGCTCAGCGCTGAAGTAGTCGTTGTACGGGTGCGCTGACTTATCCTCAATCATGTCGTGGTTGCCCGGCAGGATGGAGTAGTTCAGGTCGGAATCATCGAGGACCTTCATGGCCTCGTCGGCAACCTTCCACTCGCCCTCGACGTCCGCTTGGTCCACCACGTCACCGAGGTGCGTAGCGAAGTCCATGTTGAGCGCTTCCTGATTCTTCACCAGCCACTCGACCTGCGCCTTAAAAGGCTCGCTGCCGTAGCGCGCCTGGGCCAGGTTGCCAGTTTCCGGAGTGGAGTAACGAGAATAGAACTGGGTATCCGGCAACACGCCGATGCTAAAACGCGAGCCCAGGCCTTCTGCTGGTTCGGCGGCGGAGGCGGGGACAACGAGGAACGTACCGGCCACCGAGGCGGTGACCACGGTGCCGAGCAGGCGGCGAGAAGTCATAGATCTTCCAATCACAGTGAATAAAGCCAAAAGAGACATAAGAAATGTATTCTCCATAGCTTGCTCTCACGTAACGACCGCATGAACGCACGTTTAAATGATTTCCCGCCGCTAGGATGAACGCTCATGAGCAACATCACGAAGAAGTATGACGTCGACGTCACCCGCGTAGATACCGGCCGCTACCGCGCCACGAATGCTGCGGGCGCCAGCCTCGAATTCGGCACGGGCGAAGGCATGCTGAGCCCGGTCGAGCTGTTGCTCGCCGCCGTAGCGGGCTGTTCGGCCGTCGACGTTGACGTGGTCACCTCCCGCCGCACGGAGCCGGAGCTTTTCGACGTCCACGTGGAAGGCACCCGCGTCAACGAGGACGGCGCCTCCAGGCTTAGCGACGTCAACGTGGAATTCTCCCTCCGCTTCCCCGATACCGACGCCGGCCGTCAGGCCCAGTCCATGGTGGAGCGCCTGGTGCGCATCTCCCACGAGAAGGACTGCACTGTGTCCCGCACGGTAGAAAACCCCACTAACGTCACGTTCCGCACGACCCAGCCCTAAGCCCACTCCGCTTTAAGCGAAGGGGTTATCTTTGGGCGAAAGATCCTCCTCCCAGGAATTTACGAAGGGGTTGCCCATCGCTTCGCGCACGTTGCCTAAGCCATCCCCGAATGGGTTGCGCCCAGCATCGCTGCGCCGACGGCGATAGCGCTCAAGATCCGCTTGCGCCATGTGGCCCAGCTCTTCGCCGTCCACCACGAGCCAGGAAAGCGGGTTGGGATCCACCATGCGGCGCGGCCGGCCCTGATGCGGTGAGGACAACATGGTGCGGATATCCGCTCGTGCCTGGTCCAGTTCCCCGAGGTCCTTCGGGCTCAACGAGGTTTTTATGGTCTTGCCGCCACCGGTTCCAACAACCTCAGCCTTGAGCATGCTAAAAGAAAAGACTCCAGAGGGAATCGAGGGATTGCGCATGTCCACTTTGTCGAAGGCAAGGACGTCGTCATCGTCGAAAACCAGAATGAGCCCTTGCGGGGTGATGTACACCCAGGCCTCGTGCTGCATGTCGACGTCCACGCGATAGAACCCAATGAGCGGCTCGTCCGGCTCCAGCAGCCCATAGGCATTGAGCTGGATTGTTCCCACTCCGCCGCACTGCGCAAAGCCGTGGTCCCACAGGTAGTGCATCTGCCCTTGCAACAGCAATTCCCAGAGGCCTCGAATGAAGTCAGAGAGGAGCGCACCGTATCTGGCTGCCAGCGGCTTGTGGATGCGCAGGTAGCCAGATCGAATCTCAAACACGATGGGATACGTCAGGGGCAGCGACTCGACGAAGTCGGCATCGATATCCATGCGGTCGCTATTGACCTCAATGAATTCTTCAGCCGGGAAAAGATGCTCCACCACGAGAGTGTTGCCTTCTTTACGAGTATCAAGGATCCACGGGGAATTCAGGCGACAGTTCTCGATATAGCCGTGGAGAACCGCTTGCACCTCGGCATCGCTGAACTGCTGGTGATTAAGCCGGACAACGCTGTCTCCCTGCACAAACCGCATTCTCAGCTCTTCGGCCATGCTCACTCCTCCGTCCTTAAGATCCCATACGCCTCGAAAACTCTGCGAGGCGCACCTGTGCACCCACCCATACTAATTGTGATGCAATTTTAGACCATCGTGACTAAAGTGACTTCAGATACTTTCTTCGCCCCATCTTTATCAGCCAGCTTGACCCCTGCTAGGAGAACTCCACCATGTCTTTGTCCCGCCGCTCCCTCATCAAAGCCGGCGCCCTCGCGCTCACGGCCGGTGCCATCGGCAGCCACGCCCCCGCCGCGCTCGCCGTAGGCCCAGCTGTGGGCACCATCGTTGATTTCTCCGGCGGCGTCCCTTCCGCCCGCGCCATCAAAGCGGCAGGCCACCTTGGCGCCATCCGCTATGTTTCCCAGCGCCGTCCGGGCGCAGAGTGGATGAAGGGCAAGCCCGTCACCCTGGCAGAGACGAAGGCCAACGCCGCAGCGGGCCTAAAGACCGCCTCCATCTACCAGTTCGGCCGCGCCGACAACGCCGACTGGCTCAACGGCGCCGCGGGCGCTGCTATCCACGCGCCGCAGGCCATCGCCATCCACAAGGCCGCGGGCGGGCCAACGGGCCGCCCCATCTACATCGCTATCGATGACAACCCCACCCGCGCCCAGTATGAAAACCAGATCCGCCCCTACCTCAAGGCCTTCTCGACAGCGCTGAGCGCGGCCGGCTACCAGACCAGCGTATACGGCAATTACAACGTCATCGATTGGTGCGTTGCCGACCGAATCGGCCAGTTCTACTGGATGCACGATTGGGGCTCGGGTGGCAAGATCCACCCGCGCACCACCATCCACCAGAAAGCCAAGAACCAGGCCACCATCGACGGCGTGACCTGCGATATCAACACCGTCTACGCGAATGATTGGGGCCAGTGGACCCCGGGCAACGGCGGGGTTAACCCGCCGAAGGCCCAGGACAACCCGGCGGCGCCGAATAACATCCCGCTGCCCAACATCTCTCTGCCGGATCCCACCGGGCGCGGCTCCAGCGTGAACGGTGATGGCATCACCATCGCCGGTTCCTCCATCAGCACTGACCAGGTGCGCGGTGCGGTGGATATCCTCAACACCGTGCGCAAGTCCATGGGCTAAACGCCTTTCTGCAGCGCGGTCCCCTACCTCGCCGCAGTCGTCTTCGACGCCGAAGCCTTAGAACGCGAAGCCGGCGAGGACGCAGTGGAGGACGGCTCCGCAGATGAGGACGCTGCTGCTGGCGACGCCGCCGTGGACGTTGTGGAGGTCGCACTGGTGGTAGCGGTGGACGTCGCCAAGCGCGTGGCGATAGCACTGGGGTTGGCCAGCGCCTCCTTGTTCAGGTTGTTGCCCTTCACCAGGTTCTTTCCGGTAATCTCCTTGCGCACGTAGGACGTGAGCTCCTCGGCGGAGCCTTCGATGGAGGCAGCCACAACAAAGTCCTCCCCGAAAGACACCGAGGAGTGCCGGTCCTTGCTGTCCGACCATCCCCATTTGGAGCCCACGACGTCGCTCAATTTCGCGGTTCCATAGTCTTGCTGGTACCCGTCGGCCGAGACGGCATCGGCATGGGACATCGCCACCAGCACCGGATGGGTCGGATCATCTTCCATGAGCTGGACAATGAACCGCACCACGTCATAGGTAGAAGTCATGGAATGCCCCCAGTCCTCCCCCGCGGACGTGGACTCCAAGCCATATTCCTTAGCGATGACATCGATGGATCGCGGGTACTTCTCAAAGAGTTTTGCAGCACTCTCGTCGGAAGAATCAGCAATCATATCCAGCGCCACGTACTTGTCCTCAAAGGACCCGCGTTCCAGCACGTAGGTTGCGATGTAGAGCTTGATTAGGCTCAGCGCATAGCGCGGCTGATGCTCGGTGGCTGAACCCATATGCATGCCCGTCTCAATGCGGTAATACGTAATGGCCTTGGAATCATCACCGTTCAGGAACTGCCCCACCGAATCTGGGACTGCCGCAAGTTGCAGCTGCCCTTTCCTATGTGTGATGGGACCAGGCTTGGTTACGCTGGCCTGCGCTGAACCGCCAGCCGTGGAGTCTGCTTCGTGCGCTGGCGAGCATGCAACTAATGAGGCTGCACCGAGTACGCACGCCAGAAGGGCGGCACCAGCTCGCGCTGGCGCCGCCCTGTGAGAAGGCTGAGAGTAGAACACGTTGCTTGAGTCTACTCTGTGCCGACCGAAACGGAGTGATTGAGGCGCTTTAGTGATCCACCGGAGCCTCAACGCCCACGCCGGTCAGGGAGCGGACTTCCATCTCGGCGGACAGCTCGTCCAGGTTATCCGGCGGGGTCATGATGGAGACGATCCAGCCTGCGAAGAAGGCCAGCGGGATGGTCACCAGGCCCGGGGAGGACAGCGGGAAGATGGACCAATCAGCGTTCGGGAACATCGAGGTCGGGGTACCAGATACCGCCGGGGACAGGAAGATGAGCACCAGGCAGGAGATAACACCGGTGTACATCGATGCCACGGCACCCGCGGTGTTGAATCGACGCCAGTACAAGGAGTACAGGATGGTCGGCAGGTTGGCCGATGCCGCCACCGCAAAGGCCAGGGAGACCAGGAAGGCCACGTTCTGGGTCATGGCCAGAATGCCCAGAATGATGGCGACGATGCCCAGGACAACCACGGTGATCTGGGAGACCCGGACCTGCTCAGCCTCGGTGGACTCGCCGTTGCGGATAACGGAGTGGTAGATGTCGTGCGCGATGGAGGCCGATGCAGTAATGGCGAGGCCAGCGACGACAGCCAGAACGGTAGCGAAGGCCACCGCAGAAATGACCGCCATGAAGATGGAGCCACCGATTTCCAGGGCCAGCAGCGGTGCCGCGGAGTTTGCACCACCCGGTGCGGCGAGGATGCGGTCCGGGCCAACCAGGGCGGCAGCGCCGTAGCCCAGAACCAGAGTCATGAGGTAGAAGGCACCGATGATGACGATGGCCCAGGTAACGGAGCGGCGAGCCTCGGTCGCGGTCGGCACCGTGTAGAAGCGCATGAGAACGTGCGGCAGGCCACCAACACCGAGAACGAGGGCGATGCCCAAGGAGATGAAGTCGAGTTTGGTGGTGAGGTTCTTGCCGTACTTCAGGCCCGGCTCCATGATCTGGGAGGCTTCATAGCCGCCCTCCTTGATGGCTTCGGAATTAGCGTGCATATCAATCGCCTGGGTAAAGAGTGCGCTGAAGCCCCCCTTCAACAAGACAAAGGTGAGGATGCACATGATGACCACGCCGGTTACCAGGAGCACGGCCTTGATCATCTGCACGTAGGTCGTACCCTTCATGCCGCCAACAAGAACGTAAACGATCATGAGGATGCCCACGATGCCGACGACGACGGCCTGCCACTTGAAATCGTGAATATTCAGGAGCACGGCCACGAGGGAACCTGCGCCGGCCATCTGCGCGATGAGGTAGAACAGCGACACGAACAGGGTCGAAATCGCAGCTGCCACGCGCACCGGGCGCTGCTTAAGGCGGAAGGACAACACGTCCGCCATGGTGAAGCGGCCAACGTTGCGCATCGGCTCCGCGACGAGCATCAGCGCAACGAGCCAGGCGACGAAGAAGCCGACCGAGTAGAGGAAGCCGTCGTAGCCGTTGAGCGCAACGGCGCCGACGATGCCCAGGAAGGACGCGGCGGACAGATAGTCGCCAGAGATAGCAAGGCCGTTTTGCCGGCCGGAGAAGCTACCACCGCCGGTGTAAAAGTCAGAGGCTTCCTTCGTGGACTTGCCGGCGCGAAGCACCACGTACATGGTGACGACAAGGAAGGCGGCGAAGACTGAGATATTCAGAATCGGGTTGCCGGCGGAGGATTCCGCTGCGGCCAAGGTTATGGTCTGCATTGTTTAGCCCTCCAGTTCCTGGCGAATGGCCGCTGCTTGCGGCTCGATGTTCTTGTTGGCGTAGTTGACGTAGATGTACGTGATGATGAAGGTTGTCAGGAACTGGGCTAGGCCGAAGACAAGGCCAATGTTCCAACCGCCACCAAGTTCTATGGCCATGAAGCTGGGGGCAAAGACCGCAGCCAGCACATAGAGGACGTACCACACAAAGAACGCCACAGTCATGGGGAAGGTGAATTTGCGGTACGCGCTGCGCAGCTTGGCAAACTGCGGGCTGTCACGCATCTCGATGAACTCTTGCGGCGTAGGTTCGCGGCGCGAGTTAATCGAAGCAGGTGCGTCAGTCATGTCGCTCTCCTTACAAGGGGTCTTTTCTCCACAAACCGCGGTGAGAGACAAGAGGTAGTGTCTTCAATCACGTTTTGCCTTGCACAGTAAGTTACCTAACCGCTCTTGCAAGGTTGTAAATCCTGCCAAGAAAAGTTAATAACATACACTTTCGCTACCCCCTACCCTTGCAACTACAAGGGATTTCTATCTCGCTGCTAGCACCCCCACAGGAGATTCCAAAGGAAGAATCTAATTTAGCAAACCGAAACTTCACAGAGTCTTTCACAGATCTTCACTCCCCCACCCCTCACGATTCCCACTTCCCTGGGTACGCAACAAAGCCCGCCTTCAGCGTCCTCCCCTCTCCCCTAACGATGTAGAAAGAAAGAGCAAGGCGCTGAAGGCGGGCTCCACCGCTCGCGGGCGTTTGGTTACGCCCCACGTGTTTCGGCTTAGGCGCCAGGGAACTCTCGCGGGTCCTTGAACATACGGCCAAAGCCTTCCTGGCCATCAAGCGCATCAAGAGCCGCTACGTCTTCGGAAGTAAGCTCAACCTCTGCGGCAGCGAAGTTTTCTGCAAGGCGCTCCCGGCGGCTGGACTTCGGGATAACAGAAATCCCCTTGCTCAGCAGGTACGCCAACACCGCCTGTCCGGCAGTGATGCCATGCTTTTCGGCGACGGACTCAACCACCGGGTTGTTGAGCACAACGCCGCGCGCCAACGGCGACCAAGCCTCCGTCACGATGCCGTGCTTGGCATGGAATTCGCGCAGCTCCGGCTGAGTGAAGCCCGGGTGCAGCTCCACCTGGTTGAGAACCGGGACGATACCGGTCTCATCAATCAGGGTTTGCAAGGTTTCCTCATAGAAGTTGGCCACGCCAATCGACGCAATCTGACCCATGCCCTGCATGCGGGCAATCTCCTCGAACGTCTCCACATAGAGCCCACCCTGCGGCCACGGCCAGTGGATGAGGTAGAGGTCAAGGTAGTCCAGCTGCAGTTTGTCCAAGGATTCACGGAAGGCTTGGCCTACCTTGTCCTTACCGTGATGGTCGTGCCAGACCTTGCTGGTGATAAACAGCTCATCCCGGGTTACGTCACCGGCCTTCATGGCCTCATTCAGTGCCTGCCCAAGTTCTTCTTCATTCTCGTACAGAGTCGCAGTATCGAAGTGGCGGTAGCCCAGATCGATGGCTTCACGCACGGAGCGGATGAGATCCTCTCCGCGCAGCTTGTAGGTTCCGAGACCCATCAGCGGCATCTCGCGGTCATCATTGAACGTGGTTTGTGGGACACTCATGTCCCCCATTGTGCCGCACTTTAACTCCCTGTGGGGGCGAAGCATAGCTCCTCAGCGCTTTAATCCGAACCTACGCACGCGAAACGCCCTGCTCGGCCGTGCAGTAGCGCACGGCCGGGCAGGGCGTCATTGAGGGAAACAGAAAGGGCTAAGCCCTTTCCTTGCCCTTTCCTTTAGGCGCGAATGAGATCGATGACGAAGGTCAGCGTGCGACCCGACAGCGGGTGTGCGCCACCGGCCGGGCCGTAGGCCTTCTCCGGCGGGATGACCAGCTTGCGGCGGCCGCCCACCTTCATACCCGGGATTCCTTCCTGCCAGCCGGCGATGAGGCCAGTCAGCGGGAACTCGATGGACTGGCCACGACCCCATGAAGAGTCGAACTCCTGGTTCGTCTCGTAGTCAACACCAACGTAGTGGACCTCAACGAAGCCGCCCGGCTGGGCTTCGGCACCGTCACCCACCACGATGTCTTCGATGACAAGGTCCTGGGGAGCAGGCTCCGTTGCCGGCTCAATTACGGGCTTTTCCATTGGGGATTATCCTCCTTGGATTACTTTCTTCTTTGCTGGCCGCATACGCGTGGGCCGAGCCACAACGTTCCCCAGTATAAGCGGAGATGAGAGGCTCGGCCCTAGAAACCCAGCGTATGGGCTATACGTCAAGCCACGGCGGCCTGTTAAAGACCACCGTTCAGGCTACCGTTTAGCGCTCGCTACGCGGGGTGACCTTACGCAGGGTCTCGCCGGTGTAGATCTGGCGCGGACGGTTGATCTTGGTGTTGAGCTCAAGCTGCTCGCGGTACTGAGCAATCCAGCCCGGCAGGCGGCCGATGGCAAAGAGGACGGTGAAGAAGTCCGTCGGGAAGCCCATGGCGCGGTAGATCAGGCCGGTGTAGAAGTCGACGTTCGGGTAGAGCTTGCGGGAGACGAAGTAGTCGTCGTTCAGCGCAATCTCCTCAAGCTTCATAGCCAGGTCCAGCATCGGATCGCCACCGAGGTGATCGATGATCTCGTGAGCGGTGTCCTTGACGATGGCCGCGCGCGGGTCGTAGTTCTTGTACACGCGGTGGCCGAAGCCCATGAGGCGAACGCCCTTTTCCTTGTTCTTCACGCGGTTCATGAAGTCGGTTGCGTCACCACCGTGGTTGTTCTGGATATCCTCGAGCATCTCCAGAACAGCCTGGTTAGCACCACCGTGCAGCGGGCCGGACAGGGCGTTGATACCACCGGCGATAGCAACGAACAGGTTGGCCTGAGCGGAGCCGATCATGCGGACGGTGGAGGTGGAGCAGTTCTGCTCGTGGTCAGCGTGCAGGATAAGGAGCTTATCCAGAGCCTTGGCCACGATCGGGTCGACCTCATAATCTTCAGTCGGGTAACCAAACATCATGCGCAGGAAGTTCTCGCGCGCGTTGAGCTTGTTATCCGGGTACATGTAGGGCTTACCCTGCGATGCGCGGTAAGCATAAGCGGCCAACATCGGCACCTTAGCCAGCAGGCGGACGGTTGCCTTATCCAGCTGCTCCTCATCCAGCGGGTTGAGCTGGTCCTGGTAGTAGGCGGAAAGAATGTTGAGGGAGGAGGCTAGAACAGCCATCGGGTGCGCGTTGCGCGGGAAGATGTTGAAGGCTGCCTTGAAGTCCTCATCCAACAGGGTGTGGTGACGGATCTCGTTGTTGAACTTGGACAGCTCATCCTCGGTGGGCAGGTGGCCCTTGATCAACAGGTAAGACACCTCGTTGAAGGTGGCGTTCTCAGCCAAGTCCGCGATGTCGTAGCCGCGGTGGCGGAGGATGCCTTCCTCACCATTAATAAAGGTGATCTTGGATTCGGTAGAGCCGGTAGACGCATAGCCCGGGTCAAAGGTGACTAGGCCGGTCTCGTTACGGAGCTTGCCAATATCGAAGCCGGAGTCACCCTCCGTGGACTGCTTAATGTCCATCTCGTACTCGCCGCCGGGGTACTGCAGTACAACCTTGTTCTTTTCAGAAGCCACGTATATTCCTTTCCTCAATGTTCAACGCCGACCGCAGCCGGCGCGACAGATCTAAACCTCTTCACACTCTAGCAAAACCTGTGACTCTGCCAACATTGGCAATCCTGGCAAAGTATCTAATGCGCGAACGAAATTAGGCTACACTGCCCACATGAGCAACTCAGAACTCGTCCTGCCAGCAGATCTCCTCCCCACCGACGGCCGCTTTGGCTGCGGGCCCTCGAAGGTCCGCCCCTCCCAAATTGAGGCAATCACCGCGGGTGCCAGCACCATCATTGGCACCTCGCACCGCAAGCCAGCCGTCAAGAACCTCGTCGGTTCCATCCGCGAAGGGCTTTCCGAGTTGTTTTCCCTGCCAGAAGGCTATGAAATTGTCCTCTCCCTTGGCGGTGCCACCGCGTTTTGGGACGCGGCGACCTTCGGCCTGATTGAGAAGAAATCCGCCCACCTCAGCTTCGGCGAATTCTCCTCTAAGTTTGCTAAAGCCGCAGCCGCCGCCCCCTGGCTCGACGCCCCGCTCGTCACCGAAGCCGAGGTCGGCACCGCACCTGATCCGAAGGCAGCTGATGCCGAAGGCGCCGACATCATCGCGTGGGCCCACAACGAAACTTCGACTGGAGCCATGGTTCCGGTGACCCGCCCCAACCCCGAAAACGCGGAGCAGCTCGTCGTCGTCGACGCCACGTCCGGCGCCGGCGGCCTGCCCGTGAATATGTCGGATGCCGACGTCTACTACTTCTCCCCGCAGAAGTGCTTCGCTTCCGACGGCGGCCTGTGGCTGGCGGCCATGTCCCCGGCAGCCCTCGAGCGCATCGAGAAGATTAACTCCTCCGATCGCTTCATCCCACCCTTCCTCAACCTGCAGACCGCCGTGGACAACTCCCGCAAGAACCAGACCTACAACACCCCAGCTGTGGCCACGCTGCTCATGCTGGAGAATCAGGTGCAGTGGATGAACGCCAACGGCGGCCTCGACGGCATGGTCAAGCGCACCACGGAGAACTCCTCCATCCTGTACAACTGGACAGAGTCCCGCCCGGAGACCACCCCCTTCGTGGCCGAGCCTGCCGCACGTTCCCTCGTGGTGGGCACCATCGACTTCGAGGACTCCGTCGACGCAGCTGCGGTTGCCGCGACGCTGCGCGCCAACGGCATTCTCGACGTCGAGCCTTACCGCAAGCTGGGCCGCAACCAGCTGCGAGTGGGCTTGTTCCCGGCGATCGACTCCGCGGACGTCACCAAGCTCACCAAGGCTATCGATTACGTTTTGGACAACCGATAGCCTTCGCCCGCCACTCCTTGCACCACGCAACAACTTTGTTTGCACCTATTTGTTGAGTCATACAACATGCCCCGCGCTCTTGCCAGAGTTCGGGGCATGTTCTGGGTAAAGTGGATTTCATCACATGTCCGCTACCAGGCTAAGGAGCGCCATCATGCGCGAGATTTTCCTCGCACCCAGCGACTCAACTGACACCTCGCTCGTCCTCCGGGCCGAGGATGGTGAGGAGTTCTTCCTCGAGGTCACCGACGAGCTTCGCGAGCTTTTCGCTCCCGCCGACTCCGCCGACTCCGACTCCGCGAAAGAGGCATCCGACCACACCACGCACGAGGCCGGGAACGCCACCGACGATTCCTCCCCCACTTCTGCACAGGCTTCGCGCTCTGCTGGTTTGCACACCGTGATGCCATCTTCTGGTGGCTCCCCTTCCTCTCCGCAGACTCAGCACACGCAGCAGGCGCAAGAAATCCGCCTGCGCCCCAATGAGATTCAAGCCCGCATCCGCGCCGGTGCCAGCGCCGCTGAGATCGCCGAGGAGCTCGACGTTCCGGAATCCCGCATCGAGCCTTTTGCGCACCCGGTGCTTTTGGAGCGGGCGCGCATTGCGGACGTCGCCAAGCAGGCGCACCCCATCCGCGAGGATGGCCCGGCCAAGCTCACCCTGTGGGAGATCCTGGCCACCGCATTCGCCGCACGTGGGCACTCGCTGTCGGAGGCAACATGGGACGCCTACCGCCATCAAGGTGAACCGTGGATCCTGCGCATCACGTGGAAGACGGGGCTTTCCGCCAACGAAGCGGAGTGGACCTTCAAGCAGACGATGTCCTCCCCGGCCACGGTGGAGGCACGCAATTCCGTGGCCGCAGACCTGACGGACCCGGACTTCGTGCAGCCGGTGCGTTCGCTGACCTCCGTGGGCCGTGGCGAGCGCTATGACGAAGCCATCGATGGGTGTGACTACGCCGAGGGCCGAGAGGTCAACGAGGACGCGCGCGCTGGAGCCCCCGGCGTAACGGAACTGTCTTCCTACACCGGCAACGCAAATGAGAACACTGAGGCGGAGGCCGACGTCACTGCCGAGCCTTCCGTGCTTCCCTCCCCGCGCGGTGGGGAGCACCCCGCCGAAACCGGCGCCGATGAAAACGCAGATGCCCGCGACGAGGGCGCGGCGGCACAGCCGGAGGAGAAGGAATCGGGCGTAGACGAGGACTTCCTCCAGAACCCGGATCCGGAACCCAAGCCTGCCAAGCGCCGCCGCAAGGCCGTCACCCCGCACTGGGAGGATGTGCTGCTCGGCGTTCGTTCCTCTACCAAGCGCCCCCGCGATTAACGAGTAGCCTGCCGTGGATACCCAAAGCGCCGTTCTCACTCTCTGGTACGTCACCGCCGCCGATCCCGCCGAGGTTCTCCGCGGAGAGCCCAAGGCTGACCGCGGTTTCGGCCGCAAGTTTCTCGCTCAACTCAACCCCTCCCTACCGGTAACGCCTATCGGGCAGTTCCCCCTAAACCGTTCCGCCGAACCCGGCGCGAGCGAGTTCTACATCGGCGGCTACCCCGGTGTGGCCGTCGTGCAAACCATCATCCATGATGACCAGCTGATCCTCTCGCAGCTCTCCCGCACCCTGCGCGAGGCCGTGCCGGCAGAGGAGATTTACGCCTTCACCTCTAACCCAGAGACTGGCTATGCCGGCTTTGCGCACTGGACGGGCAGCCGCCTGCGGCGCTCCCTGTGTGGAACGCGCTTTAACCTCTACGAGGATCATGGCCTGCCCGAAACCTTTGAGGCCCCTTACTGGGCCGGGGAGATGGACGAGCCCGCAGGTGGGATTGCCCTGCCCTTCGAGCCGCTCACCATCACCCAGGCAGCCCAAGAGTTCTGGCTGGGCATCGAAGTGGGCGAAGATGGCCCAGACGTGGACGTCGTGGGCTATGCCACCGACGGCCGCCCCGAGCCCAAGGTCGATACTCCCCCACCGCGCCGCACCGTGGCTGAGGTGGCCACAACCTCAGTGGCGAAGCTGGGGCTCAACGATTATGACGACTATGAAGAGCACGACCTCGAGCCGGAATCCACCGGCGAAGAGATTGTCCGCACCGCCAAGCACCTCGGCGGACTCGTGCGCCGCTATGCGGTGTCGACGTCACGGAGCCTCTGGGAACGCTGGCGCTCGTAGAAGGCAATTGCCGCCGACGTCGCCACGTTGAGGGAATCCGTGCCCTCCGCCATGGGGATACGCGCCCTCACATCGGTGGCGCGCATGGCATGCTCGGTCAGGCCTGGGCCCTCCGCGCCAACCAGCAGCGCCACCTTCTCCGCCCCCTCCAGGGCGTCGGCGATATGCACGGCCTCCGGATGCGGGGTCAGCGACACCAGCCTGAAGCCTTGGTCGCGCAGCTTCTCCAGCCCGCGCTGCCAGGTGGTAAAGCCGCCATCGAACCGAGCCCAGGGCAAACGCAGCACGTGCCCCATGGAAACGCGCACCGAGCGCCGGTAGAGCGGATCCGCAGCTCCCGAGCCTAAGAGGATGCCATCAACATCCATGCCCGCGGCGTTGCGGAAGAGCGAGCCGATGTTCTCATGATCACCCACACCTTCCATGATGGCCAGGGTGCGAGCGCCCTCAATGACTTCATCCACGGTCCAGGCCTCTGCGCGGTCGGCTGCGGCAACCAGCCCGCGGTGCATGTCGAAACCTGTGACCTCCCCCAACGTTGCTCGAGTGACCTGATAGACGGGAATATCGCCAACATCGTGGTTCGCTAGGAAAGTGTCGAGCTTTCCTTCAAAGCCGATGATGCAGCGCACCGGGAATCGTGAGGCGAGCAGGCGCTCCACGCACAGTGGGCCCTCACCAAAGACGAAACCCTCGCCGGACTTGTCCGCGTGCTTGAGATCGCGGATATCGTCCAGGCGAGGGTCTGTGGGGTCATCGATGACAAAACGCATGGCCCCTAGTTTAGGCACAGGGCCGCGTGCTCACCCCAGGCGGGCTAAGCCAGCAGCGAGCTGATGGGCTCCATGGCGAAGTAGACCACGAAGAGGGCGGCCACGAGCCACATGATCCAGTGCACCTTCTTGGCTTTGCCGGCAAAGGTAGCCATCAGGGCATAAGCGATGAAGCCCACACCAATACCGTTAGCAATGGAGTAGGTAAAGGGCATGACCACGATGGTCAGGAAGGCCGGGATGGCCTCCTCCATGCGGTTCCACTCGATGTCCTTGAGCTGTGCCGCCATCATCACGCCCACGACGACGAGGACGGGGGCCGCTGCCTCAATGGGCACGATCTCGTAGAGCGGGGTGAGGAACATGGCCAGCAGGAAGATCACACCGGTCACTACGTTGGCCAGGCCGGTGCGGGCACCGTCACCGATGCCGGCCGCCGAATCCGCAAACACCGTGTTGGAGGAGACCGAACCGGCGCCACCGGCAACGGCGCCAAAGCCCTCAACCACCAGGGCGGTCTTCATCTCCGGAAGGTTGCCTTTCTCGTCCACGAGGTTGGCTTGCTTGCCCAGGCCGTTCATGGTGCCCATGGCGTCGAAGAAGTTGGTGAGCAGCAGGGTGAAGATCAGCAAGACCGTGGAGACCACGCCGAGTTTGGTAAAGGCGCTGATCGGATCGACCTGGCCCACAATCGAGAGATCCGGCAGACCACCCAAGGAACTGGGCACCTCCGGAGTGGCCATGCCCCAGTCCTCGGAACCGGTCAGCGCCTGAATGATCATGGCGATGATGGTGGTAATGACGATGCCGATGAACAGTCCGCCGCGGACCTGACGGATGACGAAGAAGGCGGAGAGAATCAGGCCCACGACGAAGACGAAGGCCGGCCACGTAGCGATCGAACCGTTAACGCCCAGGCTCACCGGAACTGTGGTCATCGCGGCATCCGGGACGCGGGTGACAAAGTGACCATCCACGAAACCGATGAGCGCGATGAACATACCAATACCCACGCCCATCGCCGCCTTCATGGAGGCCGGGATGGCATCGAAAACGGCCTGGCGGAAGCCAGAGATGGCCAGCAGGACGATGATGATGCCTTCGATGACGACGAGGCCCATCGCCTCGCGCCATTCCAGGCCGTTGAGGGAAACCATCGTCACGGCGACGAAGGTGTTCATACCCAGGCCCGCAGCCATGGCGAATGGGTAACGGGCGATCATGCCGAAGGCGATGGTCATGACGCCGGCCACCAGTGCGGTGGCGGCGGCGACCTGCGGGATGCCCAGGGTGGTACCGGCAGCGTCAGCGGACGTGCCCAGGATGAGAGGGTTGAGGAGGATGATGTAGGCCATCGCGAAGAACGAGACCACGCCGGCGCGGACCTCGGTTCCCACGGTGGATCCGCGTTCGGAAATCTTGAAATAGCGATCGATAGCTGCGTTCATCGTGAGAGAGCGCCCCTTCTATCTAGAGAAATGAAGTTTTACCTGCTAAGGGTGCTCCATCCAGGTACTAAAACGCAAACCCCGCACGCTGCGTCGTTGCTGCGTGCGGGGAGCAAGGCGAGCCTCTTAAAAGATCGGCTTCTCATCATCAAAGGGACGCTCCTGCTCCGATCCCTCCTCACGGATGGTCGTGCCGGAATGCGCACCACAGCCATAGGTGGCGTGCACCACTTTCCCATCCGCCGAGTATTCATTGGCACAGACACCATAATTAGGCATCAGCTCGAGATAGAAAGCACAGGTTTTGCACTGCAGCTGCGCCTGCGCCGCCATCTCCGAATTAGGCCCATACTTCTTGCGCCAGCGCTCTTTGGCTTCCTTGAGGCCTGCCTCGGAAAGCTTCCCTTCATCAAGCCTTTCGTCATCGGGCGCGGGCGGCATGAGGTCGCCCGGGCCAAGGTCCCCTGGGCGCAGGCGCTCGGAATAGGGCACCCACTCGGGTGCTTGGAGGGCCTGGCCGCCGGGAACGAGCGCGACCTCGTTAACGGTCGGTGTGCGCGAGCCCTCCGCGCAGGCGACGACAGCATGCCACTCCCACCCCGGATAGCCCGGCACGTGGGCGTCGAAACGGTGAGTGGCCACGTTGCGGCCTACTCCGGCAACGCCGCGGTGCTTGCCGACGTCCCCCTCACCTACCTCTTCCACAGCCCGGCGCGCCAAGTCGACGGCGGTCGAGTCGAGAAGCGGGGAATGCATCTTTTTCTTGCGAGTCACCCTCCCATTATTAATCACGCACCAAGGCATAGTGCACAATGACAGTCATGGCCCTCCCGCACCTCACTCTCGCATCTCGCGCACTCGCTGCAGCTCTCTCCGCCGGCGCTCTCCTCGCACCGCTCACGTCGTGTTCCTCCCAACCCGCAGGCGATCGCGCGGTGTCGCCTGCCTCTTCGGTGTCGTCTGCCTCTTCGACGTCGTCTTCCTCGTCGAAGGGGGACGGTGGGACGTCGCCAAGCGCACGCTCCCCAGAGCGCTTGGGCGTTACCGTCCTGGACACCGTACCCCTGCCGCCCGATACCTTTACCCAGGGCCTGGAGGTTGACCCCGATGGCAACCTGCTGATCGGCACCGGGCTCAACGGCAAGTCCCGCCTGCTGCGCCTCAGCCCGGATGCAGAGGCCCCGCAAGAGGAAACCTCGCTTGAAAGCTCATTCTTCGGCGAGGGAATCACGCAGACCGACGCCGGCATCTGGCAGCTGACCTGGAAATCCGGGACAGCTTTCCTGCGGGATTCCGCCACCTTCGAGGAACTGGACCGCGCTAGCTATGACGGCGAGGGCTGGGGCCTGTGCAACGCGGGATCCGAACTCATCCTGTCCGACGGCTCCGCCAAGCTGCGTCACCTGGATCCGAAGACCTTCGCAGAGCTCGGCCCGCGCACCGAAGTCACCCTCGACGGCTCCCCCGTGGATAACCTCAACGAGCTTGAGTGCGTCGATGGTGCGGTCTATGCCAACGTCTGGATGAGCGAGGATATCCTGCGCATTGACCCGGAATCCGGCGCTGTCACCGCCGTGATCGATACCGCAAACCTCAACCATTCCCCTTCTACGGATCCCAACGCCGTCCTCAACGGCATTGCCCGAATCCCGGGCACCGACGAGTTTTGGATCACCGGCAAGCTCTGGGATGAGCTGTACCGGGTGCGCTTCGAGTAGGATTCTCAGCCATGGCTACCGTGAAGCAAGCAAGGAAGAAGTCGCTGCTGCAGTTTCTGGTGCTCATCATCGCCGTGGCGGTCATCGTCGTGGCGGTGGTGCTGTTCCAAAAGTGGAGGAATGACCGCCCGGGCCCCGAGCCACAGGACGTCACCATCACGGCTACGGTGGGCTCCGACACCCTTGACGTTGCACCCTATAGCGTCTGCGAGCCTGGCACCGACTGCAAGGAAGGCGAGGTTCCCAACCTCACGGTGGGCCCCGATGACACCCTGAAGTTGGAGATCCCCGAGGCCATCTCTAACCACGAGTGGTCCGTGCTGTCCATCTATGATGACCCGGCCGCCAATGACAGCACCTCTCACGGCGCCAACGAGACCACCTCGCTGGATATCCCCGGCTCTGTGCCGCCGATTGAGGCCTCCACCGGTGAGCGCCCCAAGCTGATGGTGGTGGAGATTTCCACGCTCATGATTGGCCACGATGCCAATGGCGAGGAAACCCCGATGCAGACGGTGTGGTCCCTGTCCACCATGACGGATGAAGAACTCAAGGAGTCCAAGGCCACGGGCGACGCGCCAGCTGAGAAGTAGCGCCCCTGCCCCACCGATCGACAAAGTGCCCTAGCTGCCAAACTTAGGGCTGATCATTGAAAAATCAGCCTAGCTTTTGGCAACTAGGGCACTTTTCAGTCATCGGCCTACGAATGTAGGCCGCCCCTTAGCTATCCAAGTCCTTGGCAATAGCGCGCAGAATCTCCGCCACCTGACGGCCGGTCTTGCGATCTGGGTAGCGGCCCTGGCTCAGCACAGGCTGTACTTGGGTTTCGAGCAACGTCATGACGTCGGAAAGCATGCTCGACAGCTCCTCCGGCTTGCGGGCCGGGGTACGGCGGCGCGGGGAATCAAGGACCTTCACGCGCAGCGCCTGCGGGCCGCGACGGCCAGCAGCGAAGTCGAACTCGATTCGCTGGCCTTGATACAGCTCATCAACACCCTTGGGCAGCACGTTGCGGCCAACGTAGACGTCTTCATCGCCGGGGTTGCTGACAAAGCCGAAGCCCTTGTCCGCGTCATACCACTTCACTTTGCCGATAGGCATGGTTCTTCACTCACTTTCTTTCCGTCTCTCCTCTTATGAAAGCTTAGGCGCTGCCATGCGCCAGGCCTATAGGCCGCAAGCATTCCGGGACGAGGAGACGCGGCGTAATTAATACTGAAGCGGCCGCGCGGAGGAACTATCCGTGGAACTTATAAAGAGATACATCTTAACCTCCCCACGCTCCGCCAGAGAAACTTGCCCCAGGGTTCACCCCATCAACCACACCCATAACATGCGTGATGTAGCTAACATTGCCGCCGCGAACAGGGGAAACATAGATAAATTGCCATGATTGTTACCGTTTTGGAGCATTTAACGTGACTGTTTCGTTATAAACCGCTACTCTTTCCCACAGGCACTTCGGCCACCGGCCGTGGAAGTCTCGCCCCAGACACAGTCCGGGCTTCCACTAGGCGGCCGCACATGATGTGCATGACTATGAACATCAACTGCAAGACACTATGCCGGACTGGGCATCATCTGGGCGCGAGAAAGCAAGAACAACCTAGAGAAGGAATACTTTAATGGGACGCCACTCCGCTAAGAACAAGTCCATCGCCACCAAGTTTGCCGCCTCCACCGTTGCCGTGGGCGCCGCCGCAGCCATCATGGCACCGAACGCTGCCGCTGCACCGGATTCCGATTGGGACCGCCTCGCGCAGTGCGAGTCCGGCGGCAACTGGGCCATCAACACCGGCAACGGTTACCACGGCGGCCTGCAGTTCAACGCTCAGACCTGGCAGGCCTACGGCGGCGGCGAGTTCGCTCCGACCGCTAACCTGGCAACCCGCGAGCAGCAGATCGTTGTTGCTGAGCGCACCCTGGCACAGCAGGGTTGGGGCGCATGGCCGGCTTGCTCCGCAAGCCTGGGCCTGAACTCCGCCCCGACCCCGCGTGATGCAAGCGCAGCCGCAGCCCCGGCCGAGGAGAAGACCGCTCCGGAGGCTCCGGCTGACGCCCCGCAGGCCGTTCAGGAGGCCGCTGAGGAGCCCACCGATGAGCTGGCTTCCGACGCCCTCTACTCCCTCATCCAGGACACCGCCACCCAGTACGGCCTGACGATCCCGGCATCCTTCACCGAGCAGTACAAGGCAAACCGCCACGACTTCAACGCCTTCTACTCCGCCAACCGCCACGTCATCGACCCGCTGGCACAGGTTCTGGCTGCACGCTAAGCAGCGCGCAGCGCCGTGCAAGCACGGCACATCGAGGCAAAACTCTAACTACATAAAAAGAGACTGGATGGTGTCCTCCATCCAGTCTCTTTTGGTTTTGCTTAAACCTTTTCCTCAACGGCAACGTCTTCCTTAGCGCGCGACCTATCGAAGGCCAGCAACACTAGACCGACAACGATCCACAGCCCCAGTGCCCACCACGCATGGACGGCACCATTGCCATCAAAGAAGGACAGTGAACGGACCAAGTGGCCCGTCGCGCCGATGGGCATCCACTGCCCCAGCGTCGACCACCCGGCAGGAAGCAGCCATGGTCCCGTCGCCAGACCCGACAGCGGGTTCGCCAGGAAGATGGTCGCCACAGCACCGATTCCGATGCCCGCGGCCCCCATCACTCCCGCGAGGCCGGCGGTTACCGCAGAAGTCGCAAGGATACCCGCTGCGATGGCCATCCACTCGGCAGCGAAGCTGCCACCGAGGGTTCCATAAACCGAGTGCAGCATCCACGTAGCAATAAGCGCACCCACCAGCGCGATACCAACGAGCACTCCCATCTTGATCCACTTCTTACCACGGAATGCAAAGGTGGCAATGACAGCGGAAATAATGCCACCAAAAGCTAGCGGAAGGCCAAGCAATGCAATGCCGCTTGCCTGCGGGTCCTCCTTCGTCGTCGGTGCCAGCTCCCGCTTCTCCACGGTCATCCCCTGAGCCTCGAGCTGGCTCGCAAGACCGTCAACCATCGCAACGTAGGGAGCACCATTTCCCGCGGCCGTGAAAGCATTCGCGCCCTGAGGAGAGATAGCGAGGCCGCCAACAGCCTCACGCTGTAGCACCGCGTCTCGCACCTCCGCCTCGCCGTGCTTCACGACGATCTCCGGGGCCTCATCCCCAGCCGCGCTCTCAATCTTCTGCGAGATGCCATCGAGCATGGGCTCCGGTACAGAGACCGCAATCGGCACTCCGGCTGGCCCGGATGCAAAGGTGGGCGCCAAGAATGCCCACAGCATGAGACCGATAACGATGGGGATCCCCACGATGGCAGCTATCGATTTCACAGCAACCGATGGCTGCTTTCTTTCCCGACTTTTCACCGCTGACATTACATAGCCTCCAAACGGAACAGGATGTTTCACTTACAAAGTGGAGCATAGTGTTCCGTTTGATATGATGCAAGCCGTGAGACAAGATGCAGCAGAAAACAAGCAAGCCATCGTCGCAGCAGCCAGGCAGCTGCTCATCTCCGAGGGACCGGGCGTATCCATGCGCTCAATCGCCAACAAAGCTGGCGTGGGCGTCGCCACGGTCTCACGCCACTTCCCCGAGCGGCTCTCCCTCATCGTTGCCATCACCAGCGCGGAGGTAGCGAACATCAAGGAAGAGGTGGACAGCCACCTGCAAGGCTTCGACGAGGACCCCGAAGGCACCTGGCGCGATATCATTCATCGCATCGCCGGCCTTAACTTCGCCGCGGTTGTTCAAGCTGCGGCAGCCGAAATGAACACTGCTGCGTTCTCAGACGATGACGCGCAGAAGATCGCTGCCCATCGCACAGCAGAACTGAAATCGATCTACCAACCGATGATCGAACTCGCGCGGCAAGCAGGCCTCTGCCCCGAGTCCCTCACCCCACTCGAACTTCACATCGGCATCGGTCTCATCACCCGCCCGCTGCCCAGAACGCCAGTGAGCACCGACTACCTATCAGGTATACAAGCCCAGCTCATCGATACGCTGCTCGACGGCTTTAAAGCCCAAGCCCGTGCCGACTAGTTCCCGTGCCGACTAGTTGAGGCGCAAGTACATTACAAACACGTATAGCCCCACCGAGGAGAACATTCTCGGAGGGGCTGAAAGCAGGCCAGTCAGGCTCAGCACATTCGCTAAGTGAAGCGCAGATTTCTGCGCGCCAACTTAGCGGTTGATGCGGGTGTACGGGTGTACGTAGTTCAGCTTCTCTGCCGGCATCGGCAGAATCAGATCGTCACCATACGGGCTGGATGCGCCAGCAAACGGTGCAGTGATCTCAGTAATGACGTGCTCGCGGGGGCTGTTCTTCGGCCAAGCCGGGGATACGAAGCCTTTGTTCTCATTCGACATGCTCCTTATTATTCCAAACCCTGCGCCGAAAAGTAACTTAATCACCCAACGAGGGCCCCATCCCTCCCCCGCCTACTAAACTTGATGGCCATCATGACCTCCCCCTCAAACCGCGCCCACGTCACCGAGAGCTACCGCGAATGGCTCAGCCAACTACCCGCTGAAGACTTACGCGCCCTGCTGAGTAACCGCAGCGATGTTCTCTCCCCCGCACCGAAGGACTTCGACGCGCTGGCCTCGCGCCTGCCACTTCCGATGCACGTCGCGGATGCCTTGGCGGCAAGCAACGCCGAGCAGCTCGCCGCCTTGGAGGACATCGCACAACGCGGCGGCGAAGTCGACATGGTGGAAGACACCAACCCGGCAATCACGAAACAGCTCAAGGAGCGCGGCCTCGTCTTCGGCAACGCCCCGCAGGTGCGCATCGTCACCGCCGTCATGGGCTCGCTTCCCACCGGCTGGTCGCTGCGCAATCAAGTCGAGTTCGACGCACAAGACATCGAAGCGCTCACTCCAGAAGAGCGCCACATCCTCGACGCTTTGGCCAAGGGCGATGGCGTGGGATACACCACTGACACCGAGCCGGATATCAACTCTGACGACCCCGCCAAGCGCCTGCTGGCCAAAGGTTTCTTGGAGCGCATCAATGCCCACTCGGTACGCCTGCCGCGCGCGCTCGCCCGTGCACTGGTTGGGGACGCAACCCCGCCCATCCCCACCACTCCTTCAGGACGCGCCGGCACCCCGGAACCGGATTCAAAGGCAGACGACGCCGGTGCCGCGGCGGGCCTCGAGGCCGTGCGCGGCATGGAGAGGCTCATCGAGTTGCTCGGTAGCCACCCGGTCGCGCTGCTCAAGGATTCTTCGGTGGGCGTTCGCCCGCTCAACCAGTTGGCGAAGGACCTCGACTTGGATAAAGAAGAAGTCGGGCGGCTTATTGCTCTAGGACACCACGCCCGGCTTCTCCACCGCGGCGAACCTGATGGCTTAGAGGGCCATTTCCTCGCCCCCACCACCGGCTCCCAGGACTGGCTCGAGGCCGATCTCGGGGAGAAGTGGCGCATTCTTCTCGACGCCTGGCGTACCTCCCCCTGGGCCACATGGAGCGATACTCGGGTGCTCGCAGACGACAGCGCAGTGCGCCGCCTGCCGCGCTTCCGTAGCTTCGTCCTGGGTGTCTACGCTCACTCCGCCGTCGCGCTGAACAGCGAAGAGTTCTGGGAGGATCTGCGCTTTCGCTCCCCTCTCTTTGCCAGCCACACGCGCACGCTGACCATTGAGAATCTGCGCGCCGAAGCCGAATGGATCGGTGCCATTGCACTGGGCAAAGCCACCCGCGTGCTGGCTGATTCCGCCGCGGCCGCCAGCCTCGTCCCCGATACCGTCAGCGAATTCATCATCCAACAAGATCTCACCGTCCTCGTGCCCGGCCCCCTTGAGCCAGACACGCACCGCACCCTCGCCTCCCTGGCGGACCTCGAATCCCCAGGCTTGGCCAGCGTGTACCGCATCAGCGAGTCCACCATTCGCCGTGGCATGGACCAGGGTCTGACCGCCCAGGAAATGACCGACTTTTTGGAAACGCATTGCCCGACGGGCGTGCCGCAGGCGTTGGGGTTTGCCATCGGGGACGTCGCCAAGCGCCATGGCACCCTCCGCAGCGGGCCAGCGCTCTCGTACCTTCGCAGCGAGGACCCCGCGCTGCTGGAGCTTGCCGTCGCATCCGTTCCCGGTCTGCGCCTGCTCGCGCCCACCGTCGCGGTATCGCAGCTGCGCGTGGGCGAGTTGCTGGAGAAGCTGCGAGCGAAGGGCCTATCCCCCACCCCGGAGGATGAATCCGGCGCTTCCCTTACCGTCGCCCCCGAGCCCTACCTTTTGCCCACGCCCCGCACGAAGCCGCGCAAGCGCGAGCCCGCCTCGGTGGAGCAGGCGCTTCAGGCTTTGCAGAAGTCAGCGCAGGATCCGAGCCAACACCAGGAGGAGGAGCCAGATCCGCTCACTCTGGCCCGCGCCGCCGCGCGCTTCCACGCCGATATCGTGATTTCCCATGCCGATAAAAGCGGCGATATCCGCACCGTGACTGTGACACCACTCTCCGTTGAGGGCGGCTACATTGATGCCCTAGGCGCAGCGGGCAAACCCGTGCGCTTCCCGGTTCACCGCATTTCCTCCGTCCGCTTCACTGACAGGGATTAAGCCCTTCCCTAACGCACAGAGTAGAAAGGCCCCAGACATGCCCGGACCGCTCATCGTCCAATCGGACAAGACTGTCCTCCTCGAGGTGGATCACCCGCAAGCCGACGCAGCCCGCGCGGCACTCGCGCCCTTCGCCGAGCTGGAGCGCGCGCCCGAGCACATCCACACCTATCGCATCACCCCGCTAGCCCTGTGGAATGCGCGTGCCGCCGGGCACGATGCTGAGCAAGTCGTCGACGTCTTAGAGAACTACTCCCGCTTCCCGGTGCCGCAGGCGCTGCTGATCGACGTCGCTGAGACCATGTCGCGCTATGGCCGCGTGCGATTGTTGGCGCATCCGGCCCACGGTCTCATCCTCGAATCGGACGAGCCCGTCATCCTGGAGGAGCTCACGCGCACCAAAAAAGTCAGCGAACTTCTGGGCCCGCGCATTGATGACAACACCATCGCCGTGCCGCCCTCCGCACGCGGGCGGCTCAAACAAGAGCTGCTCAAAGCCAGCTGGCCCGCCGATGACCGCGCCGGCTATGTCGACGGCGAATCCCATCCCATCGCGCTGAGTACGGAGGAGGTGGACTGGCAACTTCGCGATTATCAGCAGTACGCCGCCGATTCCTTCTGGTCCGGTGGCTCCGGCATCGTGGTCCTGCCCTGTGGCGCGGGCAAAACCATCGTGGGTGCTGCCGCCATGGCTAAAGCACAGGCCACCACGCTCATCCTCGTGACCAACACCGTGGCCGGGCGCCAATGGCGCGATGAGCTGCTGCGCCGCACCAGCCTCACACCCGAGGAGATCGGTGAGTACTCGGGTGAGAAGAAGGAAATCAAGCCCATCACCATCGCCACCTACCAGGTGGTCACCCGCAAGACCAAGGGCGAATACCGCGCGCTCGAGCTCTTCGATTCCCACGACTGGGGCCTTATTATCTACGACGAAGTGCACCTCCTGCCTGCCCCCGTTTTCCGCATGACCTCCGACCTGCAATCGCGCCGCCGCTTAGGACTGACCGCCACACTCATCCGCGAGGACGGCCGCGAAGGCGATGTCTTTTCGCTCATCGGTCCCAAACGCTATGACGCGCCGTGGAAGGAGCTGGAATCCGCCGGCTATATTGCCACCGCGGACTGCGTGGAGGTGCGCGTGGACATGACACAGGAGGAGCGCCTGCTCTATGCCACCGCACAAGCACGGGAGAGGTACAGGATTGCGGCGTCGGCAGGCGCGAAGCTGCGGGCCGTCGACAAGCTGTTGAAGAAACATGAAGGTCAGCAGGCACTGATCATCGGCGCCTACGTGGACCAGCTAGAGGAGCTCGGTGAGCACCTAGGCGCGCCCGTCATCGACGGCAAGACCTCCACCGCCAAGCGCGAAAAGCTCTTCCAGCAATTCCGCGAGGGCGTAATTCCTACCCTGGTGGTCTCCAAAGTCGCGAACTTCTCCATCGACCTGCCCGAAGCCGCCCTGGCCATCCAGGTTTCCGGCACCTTCGGCTCCCGTCAGGAGGAGGCCCAGCGTTTGGGCCGCCTGCTGCGCCCGAAGAAGGATGGTCAGGAAGCAACCTTCTACACGTTGGTGGCGCGCGAATCGATCGACGCGGAATATGCCATGCACCGCCAGCGGTTTTTGGCCGAGCAAGGTTATGCCTACCGGCTGGTGGACGAAGTAGACTTGTGAGCTGATGAAGATTTTCAAGTTTGACGTCAACGAAGACTTTGCCAAGAAGAACAACGAGCTCCTGCGTGATTCCTCGCGCCTGCGCAATTCCGGCCTCATCATGGGCTTGGTTCTTATCCTCGGTGCCCTCGCCGTTTACTTCGGCATGGATGCCGTCTGGCGCATCACGCTGGCCGTCGGCATGGTGCTCTTCGGAATCTTTTGCGCCGTTGTTGGCATCATGGCCTCGCGAAAGGTCGGCACGGCGCAAAAGCTCTATGACTCTTATCCGCTTGCCCCGGCCGTGGTAGCGGAGGTCAACGAGCGCGACATGGTCCTCATGGCCTTGGTGAACACCAATGTTGACCCGAAGGCGCCGCCGCGGTGGGGCGCATGCCTGCGCACGGTCACGAGCATTCCAGGCATCAAGCGCACCGTGGGAACTAAGGTCCCGGTGGCCGCTGTTTCCGGCCAGCGCAGCAGCAGCGATAAAGACCATTGGCAGCAGATCACCCCGATGCCAATTGCTTGGGGCACCCCGGACGCGGAGACCGTGACGATTGCACGCAAGTCCATTCCGGAGGATCAGTGGCAGCGCCTGGAGCGCGCACGCAAGCGTCTGACTGACGTCAAGGCTACGAAGTACGATCTGTTGGTGCTGTAAATGACTGTTCACAGGCTTCAAGAATTTGGCGAAACCATCTTTGCCACCATGACCGCGCTTGCCGTGGAGCATGACGCGGTGAACTTGGGCCAGGGTTTCCCCGATAGCGATGGCCCACGGCGCATGCTGGAGATTGCCCAGGAGAATATCGCCGGCGGAAACAACCAATACGCTCCCCTACGCGGGGTCCCGGAGCTGGTCAGCGCCATCGCGGAGACCTACTCCGTGCCGCAGGATCACGTCGTGGTCACCGCCGGTGCTACCGAGGCCATCACCGCAACAGTCTTGGGCCTCGTGGAGCCCGGCCAAGAGGTCATCGTCCTCGAGCCTTATTACGACGCCTATATCGCCGCCATCGCGCTTGCCGACGCCACCCGCATCCCCGTCCCCTTGAAGGAATCCGGCAACAGCTGGGACATCGACGTTGCTGCGGTACGTGCGGCCGTGACCGATAAGACCGCCATGGTCATCATCAATACCCCGCACAACCCGACCGGCTCGGTCTTCTCCCGCGAGGCACTCACCGAGCTTGCCGAGCTCTGCGTGGAGAAAGACCTCCTTGTGTTGGCCGATGAAGTCTACGAAAACCTCACCTTAGGCAGCGCCGAGCACGTCAGCATCGCCTCCCTGCCGGGGATGGCCGAGCGCACCGTCACGGTGTCTTCTGCCGCCAAATCCTTCAACTGCACCGGGTGGAAGACCGGCTGGGCCATTGCGGAGCCTAAGCTTCTCGACGGCGTCATCAAAGCCAAGCAGTTCACCACCTTCGTCTCCACCACGCCCTTCCAGCCCGCCGTGGCACATGCCCTGCGCTATGAACAAGAATGGCTGGATGGCATGGTGTCTGAGCTTGCAGAGTGCCGCGGCATCCTAGTGGAAGGGCTAGAACAGTTGGGCTTCCACGTCCACGACACCGGCGGAACCTACTACGTGGTTGCCGATGTCTCCCCCACCGGAATGACCGGCGTGGACTTCTGCATGCAGCTGCCCGCAACAAAGGGTGTGGCAGCCATCCCGCTGGCCGCCTTCACGGACAACCCAGAGCCGTGGAAGTCCAAGGTTCGCTTTGCCTTCTGCAAGCGTCCGGAGATCATCCGCGAAGCGGTGCGCCGTATGATGCACAATTGCTAGAAAAGCTCTCCGGGGCTTTATCACCAGCGTCCCCGACCGGAACGGGGCAAACTCTGTATTGTGGCTCACATGTCACAGCAACATTATGAATACGGCTTTGGCTCTCCCACAGAGAGATTCGAGCTGGCGGTACGTCATTCATTCGTCACAGACCCAACCATCAAAGAGCAGAACGTCGAGTCCATTACCTTCTTCGCCGTCTGGCAAAAGGCCGCCGGGTTTATCTACGTCAATGTCGCTGAAATCACGGGTGCACCGCCCTTTGACAGGGTTCTGCGTTATAGCGAAGCGCACGAACGCATTCACCAGAATCTGTTGCTAGACCTCTTTCCGCCCAACTTTGCGGGTGAACTGCATGGCCTGCAGCAAGCACAGGAGGCTTTCAACGCAAGCAACATCGTGGCAACGTTGCTGGTCGTGCGCTATGACTACAAGCTGGATAGCTTTACGTATGACCGGAAAGACTACCCCGACCACTACACTCCGCCGAGTAACCTCGAGGAGCTCTCTCCCATTGCACAGGATTTGAAAGACCAGAGCCACAAGAACGCACAATCTGGCCAGTTCTCCTACCCGGCTTTGGACTACGCCATACCACCCGCAGCCTATGGGAATGGCACCAACGGCGACGATGGAGGATTAGTCAAGCAACTCATCAACGACGTCAAACCATCCATTCAACTTTTCAACCAGACCTCCAGTGGAGACTGGGACGGTTTCGCCATAAACTTTGTCGTGCGCAAGGCAACGGGCGGTACCTCCCTCCGCCAAGTTGATGCGATTTTCTGCTGGAATAACGGCAGCTATCGCATCGCCCCTATCCCTCGCCGCGAGGTCCACAAAAGTGCAGTTGCGCTCGTCGAGCAACAGTCCTACGGGCAAGAATTCGAACTAGCGGTCATCCGCCTCAAATACCGTCAAGAGGACGGCTTTGCACTAAGGATCGAGTGGAACGGTGAGGCTATCCCATTTGTTGGTTCTCCGTTGAACAGCAAGAGCTTGGTTCATAACGAATGGCCCTTGTAATGGGAGTCCGCGGCGATACGACCTAGCTACGGCTCGCGTTTTGGAAAACGCCTGAAGGCCCTAGACATCACACGACGTCTAGGGCCTTCAGGCTTGTTGTATTGAGTTGTTTGTTGTTGTTTGGTGTC
>NZ_KV806801.1:0-1377 GCF_001811845.1 Corynebacterium sp. HMSC062E11 | reverse complement strand
CGGATTTCCATATCACGGTTGCAACGGTGCGCTACTCCGTTCCGCACCAGCTTGTTGGCCGCACTGTCGATGTGCGCATCACAGGCCAGGTCTTGACCGTCTTTGACCAGGGGACAACCGTGGTAACCCACCAGGTTTCGCATAAGCGTGGGGCCTATGTCACTGACTATGAGCACATTCCATCTGGAATGGACTCCACCCGTGGGCTGTGGACAAGCGACTACTTTTATCGCGAAGCCAGCAAAACCGGCCCGGCAACACGCAAGGTCATCGAAGAACTCATCGCGGCGAAAGCCATCCCGGCCCAGGCGTACCAGTCCTGTAGAAACGTGCTGTCGATGGGCAAACACGGCAACAAACCAATCCTGGAAGAGGCATGCCAGCGCCTGATGGCCAACGACGGCAGCCGACGGGCTGTGTCATATACCGCGGTCAAAAACATGATGGCCGCCATACGCAAAGAACACGCCACCCGGCCCCGCGGGTTAGACCAGGCCCCGCGCAGCACCACAGTCAACCAGCCCACCGCCCCTGCAATCACCGACCGGGATACCACCGGCGCGTTTCTCGGCGGTGCAGACCAGTTCAGCATGGACAACCTCGCTAAGAAAGGACACTAAAAGCCCATGTCATCACCAACCCCGCCAGCAGATCGCTTCCTTGACGAGTCCGTCCTGCCCGACTTCACCGCGCTGCGGATGACTGCCTTCGGCAGAAGCGTCATCGACATCGCCAACGATCCCGCATTCGACGCATGGACGTTTTCCCAAAAGGTGCTCTACGCACTCGATAAAGAAGTCGCGGCCAGGCGTGAACGACGCATCAACAAACTGCTAAAAGCATCCCGATCGCCAAACCTTGATGCTTGCCTTGAAAACGTGGTCTGCACGCCTGACCGCAACATCAACCCCGAGCAAGTCAGCAGACTCGCTCACGGACAATGGTGCCACCTGGGCCAAAACATTGTCATCCTGGGCAAATCCTCAGTCGGCAAAACCTACCTCGCCCAAGCCCTGATCACAGCAGCATGCCGCAACGACTACTCCGCACGGTTCTACCGCACCGACATGCTCGCCGCCGAACTGGCAGTCCTCCAACCCGATGACCCCGCACGGCTGAAGTTCATCCAGCACCTCCACGACGTCGACGTCCTGGTCCTCGATGACTTCCTGACCACACCTGTGGATGCCGCGACCGCGCACCAACTTCTCAACATCCTCGCCGGGCGAGAAGGCAAAGTCTCAACGATAGTGACCTCACAATTCACCCCACTGGAGTGGTACAAGTCCATCCCCGACGCCGTGATCTCCGAGTCAATCCTCAACCGACTCGTCTCCGGCGCCGAGATCATCACACTCGAAGGACCAAACATGCGCC
>NZ_KV806800.1:0-1250 GCF_001811845.1 Corynebacterium sp. HMSC062E11 | reverse complement strand
ACTCCATGTCCAAAAACCCTATGGACATAACATTCGTGCACTATCGCCTGAAGTACTGCCTGCCGGGCTCGGGATTGGGGATGAGGCGGTCGAGGCTGACTGGCTCGAGGCCCTTCGCGCGCAGTCCGTCGATGACGCAGTCTGCGGCCCCTACGGTTGTGGCGTGAATGTCGTGCATGAGGACGATGGAGCCGGGCTGCGCCCCGCTGACTGCGGCCTCACAGACGTGCTCGGAATTGCGGTCCTTCCAATCCACGGTGTCGACGGACCACAGGGCCTGTGCCTGGCCATTAGCCTTCGCAGCGGCGTCCACGGTGCCGTTGGTGGCACCGTACGGGGGACGCATCCACCGCGGGTTCTCACCCGTTGCTGCCTTGATTGCCGCGGCCCCGGCCTTGATCTCGCCGTCCACGTCGCTGGGGGAGAGCTTGTTGAGCTCGCGGTGGGATGCGGTGTGGTTTCCCACGGTGTGGCCCTCAGCCTTCATACGGCGCAGCAGATCCGGGTGCGCGGTGGCACTGGGAGCCAAGACCATGAAGCTGGCGTGGGCGTCCTTGGCCTTCAGGGTGTCGAGGAGCTGAGCGGTCAACTCGCCGGGGCCATCGTCATAGGTGATGGCCACGCAGTTGGAGCAGGTGGCATCAGCAACCGACTGCGACTGCTGTTTGCCGGTCGGCGCGGGCTTCGCAGCCGGCCGCGAGGAGCCGGCAAAGACAGGACTATTTTGAAGCTCCTTGGGAAGAGCATCGTAGGCGTCGTGCTCTAGTTGTTGGATGTCCTTCTGGACGTCGGGGAGCTGTGGCAACGTCGGCTGTTGAATCACCGGCTGGGGAAGCTCCACGGCAGCAGCGGCGCCAGGCAGGGCCGTGGCTGCTGCAAGGGCGATGAGGGAGCGGACAAGAACACTTTTTCGGCGCATGACAACCTTCCACAGACTTTCTTAAGACGCTTTATTGTCTGTCCGGTGAAGGTGGATTATCCCTAGTGACACGCAACTAGAGTGAAAGAAGTTAACTCCTGAGGTTTCGCTAGGCCCGTAATAGGGGTGATTTCGTTGCTTTTACCGAGAGGAGTACGCTCTACAGGTATTGGGGCATTAGCTCAGTTGGTAGAGCGTTGCGTTCGCAATGCAAAGGTCAGGGGTTCGATTCCCCTATGCTCCACAGGGCGCTCACACAGTGAGCGCCCTTTAGCTTTTCGCTTAACTTAGTCGGCATCTGTTATGTCCATAGGGTTTTTGGACATGGAGT
>NZ_KV806799.1:0-256 GCF_001811845.1 Corynebacterium sp. HMSC062E11 | reverse complement strand
TGTTATGTCCATAGGGTTTTTGGACATGGAGTCCGGTGTCTTTTTGGACACGGAATCCATGGAGGTCTTGGACACTTCTAGCGGTTTATGGTTGTTGCCTGCGTTTGGGCCGGGGTTTGGATAGTTTCGGGTTCATCCGTGGTGGTTGGCGGTGTTTCATTCCTTCAACGAGGTTGATGTTGATCTGGCCACCTGGCGGCCTGTGACTCAACGTGATCGGCAGTGGCACACTGAAGAGGAATTCACCGTCATGGGC
>NZ_KV806798.1:0-702 GCF_001811845.1 Corynebacterium sp. HMSC062E11 | reverse complement strand
TGCGTTTGACGTGGACAATGCAGCGTTGAACCGGGGTATCAGGCCACAGGCGGCGTAGTGCTTTAAGTCCTCCGGAATCCCCATCACAGGTCACCAGTTGTGGTGGGGCTATCTCGTCCAGCAGGCGCATGTATGACCAGGAGGATTCCTTAGTGCACCAGAACCAGTTGATGACATGGCAGGAGTCAGCAGCCACGACAAGGCACTTGGTGTTGAAGTAGGTGCCGTCGATGAAGATTTGATCGTAGATTCGCTGCTTATCAACGCTTCGGGGAGGTTGGATAAGCCAGAACGTTTTGAACCGGCGTTGCAGAGTTCGTGATGAAACTCCGCAGGTCTTAGCTGTCTCTGTCAGGCTGTGGCCTGACATGAGCCACGAGATGAAAAGGCGAAACCATTTTGCTTGAACTGCGTCGTCATTGGTGCGGGTGAAAGTGGCCTTGCAAGTGAGGCATCGCCATCGTTGGCGACCAGTACTTGTCGTTCCGTATTTGATGCACACCCCGCTACAGACGGGGCATCGAGGATGATTCTTACTCATCCTCTCATCGTGAACCTAGGCAGCTAGCACACCGGCACTTCCCCGGCAGTATTTCCGGCCCGAGACTGGGGTATCCCTCCGGATAAGTGAAATCATCCTAATACCAGCACGCCAGACCAGCTAACCATCCAACCTCACCAACACATCCTGTCGTTTAGGCC